>CAYMTH010000130.1:0-9935 GCA_964393235.1 uncultured Solibacteraceae bacterium
CGATGGCCGCCTCGTAATTGATTTTTGCTCAGGGCCTGACCGGAAATCTTTCCGGCAGCGTGGCCGACCCATCGGGGTCGGCGATTCCGGGGGCGGAGATAACTCTCACCAATATCGCCACAAATCAGGTGCGCACGGCGCAATCGGACACCAACGGCGACTTCGTATTTACTCAACTGCTGCCTTCCACCTACAAGATTCAGGTCAGCTCGAAGGGCTTCAAACGCTACGAGCAGACCGATATCGTGCTGACCGCCACAGAGCGGCTGGTGCTGAAGAAGATCGAACTGCAGATCGGCGAAATGACGCAGACGGTGGAAGTGACCGCCGAAACGGCGCGGCTGCAGACGCAGTCGGCCGAGCGGTCGGGGTTGATCTCGCTGGAACAGACGCAGAACGTGCCGCTGAAAGGGCGCGACTACCTGGGCCTGGTGCGGCTGCTGCCGGGCGTGATCGATACGGCGAACCGGAACGCGCCGGGTTGGAACAACCTGGGCGGCATTACGATCAACGGGAACCGCCAGGGGACGATCAACCTGACGCTGGACGGGATTTCGTCGCTCGACACGGGGTCGATGGGCGGGCCGTACCTGGCGCCGTCGCTGGACGCGGTGGCGGAGGTGAAGGTGCTGCTGACGAACTACCAGGCCGAGTACGGCCGGTCCTCGGGCGGCACGATCAACACGGTGATCAAGAGCGGGACGAAGGAGTTCCACGGCGGCGCATACTACTTCCTGCGCAACGAGGCGCTGAACGCGAACGAGTTTTTCCGCAACCGCGACGGGTTGCGGCGGCCGCAGTACCGGTTCAACTATCCGGGGTATTTCATCGGCGGTCCGGTGCCGATGGGGAATTTCAACAAGAACCGGGACAAGCTGTTCTTCTTCTGGAGCCAGGAGTTTCTGCCGCGGCGGTATCCTTCTTCGCTGCAGCGCCGGACGTTCCCGACGCAGGCGCAGCGGAACGGCGATTTCTCGCAGACGTTCGACACGAACCGGACGCTGATTCCGATCTGGGATCCGTTGAACAACCGCGTGCCGTTCCCGGGCAACATGGTGCCGCAGAACCGGATCGACCGGAACGGGCAGGCGCTGCTGAACATCTTCCCGCAGCCGAACGCGGTGGACCCGACGTTCAACTTCAACGCGCTGATTCAGGCGCCGATCACGCAGCCGCGGCGGGACTCGATTCTGCGCGTGGACTATAACATCGGGCCGAAGACGCTGTTCTACTGGCGCGGGATCAACGACTACGAGGCCTACAAGGGCGACTTCGATTTCGTGCTGGCGTCGTCGAGCTGGGCGCAGCTGCCGATCAACTACCAGATCCGGTCGGCGGGCATGGTGTCGACGCTGATCCACACGTTCAACGCGACGACGGTGAACGAGTTCACGTTCGGCGTGAACCGGGCGAAGCAGACGGTGGACCCGCTGTCGCAGGAGGGGCTGGACCGGAACACACGGTCGAAGGTGACGCCGAACCTGCCGCAGTTCTTCCCGCAGGCGAACGCGCGGAACCTGATTCCGCAGGCGAACTTCGGCGGTGTGCCGAACGCGGGCGTGCTGAACATCGAGCAGCGGTTCCCGTTCTTCGGGACGAACAACATCTGGAACTGGTCGAACAACCTGTCGAAGGTGTGGAACGAGCACAACTTCAAGGTCGGGATTTATGTGGAGAAGACGACGCGGAACGCGGCGCGCGGGTCGGCGTTCAACGGGACGTTCAACTTCAACCGGGACGTGAACAACCCGTTCGACACGAACTTTGCGTATTCGAACGCGCTGCTCGGTTCGGTGCAGAGCTACACGGAAGCGAACAACAAGCCGGACGGGCACGCGCGTTACTTCAACATCGAATGGTTCGTGCAGGACACGTGGAAGGTGACGCGGCGGTTCACGCTGGACGCCGGCGTGCGGTTCTACCTGATTCACCCGACCTACTCGGCGGGCGACGAGCTGGCGATGTTCGACCTGGCGGGCTACGACCGGACGAAGCAGCCGCAGTTGATCCGTCCGGTGCGGAATGCGGCGGGGCAGCGCGTGGGCCAGGACCCGGTGACGGGGCTGGAAGTTTCGCCGGCGTCGATCGGGCAGTTCGCCGACGGCGTGGCGCCGTTCCAGGGCATGAAGGTGTACAAAGAAGCCGTGCAGAACCGGCCGCCGATTCAGGTGGCGCCGCGGCTGGGCTTCGCGTATGACGTCTTCGGAAACGGCAAGACGGCGGTGCGCGGCGGCGTGGGCATCTTCTACGACCGGTTCAACGACGACCAGGTGCTGATCCACCGGGAGCTGCCGCCGAACACGGTGACGCGGACGGCGTTCAACACGACGATCGCGGACCTGCTGCGGAGCCCGTTCCGGGTGAGCCCGTCGGGCGTGACGTCGATTCAGCGGGACTTCCAGCCGCCGACGGTTTACAACTGGTCGTTCGGGATCCAGCAGAACGTCGGGTTCGGGACGGTGCTGGATGTGGCGTATGTCGGTAACGTCGGGCGTCACCTGATGCAGCGGCGCAGCCTGAACGCGCTGCCGTACGGGACGCGGTTCCTGCCCTCGTCGATCGACTCGACGACGGGGAACCCGCTGCCGGACAACTTCCTGCGGCCGCTGCCGGGGTATGCGGACATTCAGTACATCGAGCTGGCGGGGACGTCGAACTACCACTCGATGCAGACGCAGATCAACAAGCGGTTCTCGAAGGGGCTGCAGTTCGGCGTGGCGTGGACGTGGTCGAAGGCGATGACGATCGTGAACGGCAACGGCGACGCGGTGAACCCGTACCTGGACTACCGGATGCGGAACTACGGCCGGGCGGGCTTCGACCGGACGCACAACTTCGTTTTGAACTACCTGTACGATATTCCGAACCTGTCGGAGAAGGCGGGGAAGAACGTGGTGGTGAAGGCGCTGTTCGACAACTGGCAGTTGTCGGGTGTGACGTCGTTCACGAGCGGCGCGCCGCTGGGGATCGGGTACTCGCTGGTGAGCGGGGCTGACCTGGTGGGCGCTTCGGGCGCGGGTATCGACAGCCGGGTGAACCTGCTGAAGAGCCCGATTCTTCCGAAGAGCGAACGGACGCCGCTGCGGCACTTCGACACGACGGCGTTCGCGCCGCCGACGCGGGCGGAGTTCGGGATCGGGAACGCGCCGAAGGACGTGCTGCGCGGGCCGGGGATCAACAACTTCGACGTGACGATGATCAAGAACATCCCGGTTGGGAAGTCGGACGTACAGCGGCTGCAGCTGCGGTTCGAGTTCTACAACTTCTTCAATCACGCCAGCTTCCAGGGTGTGGACACGACGGCCCGTTTCGACGCGCAGAACCGGCAGGTGAGCGGGACGTTCGGGCAGTACACGTCGACGCTGGACGCGCGGCGGATCGTGCTGGGGGCGAAGTTCTACTTCTAGACCTGGCCTGAAGCGGGAAATCCGGGCGGCGGCGCGAGAGCGCGGCCGCCCGGATTTGTTTTTGGTGTAGGCTGGCGGTGTGCTTGCGTGGACTATCTGGGCGGCGGTGGGGCTGTACTTGTGGAGCCTGGCGCGGGGGGCGCGTTGGGCGTGGGTGGCGGGGTGCGGGTGTTACCTGGGGCACGTGGCGGTGGCGTTCGGGACGGTATACGGGTGGTCGCACGCGGTGGCGGCGGCGGAGACGGCGCGGCAGACGCGGGAGCTGTTCGGGGTGGAGGCGGGGTATGGGATCTGGTTCAACTATCTGTTTACGGCGGTGTGGGCGGCGGATGCGGCGTGGTGGGTTTTGGGGGAGGCGAGCCGGGCGCGGCGGGCGAAGTGGGTGACTTGGGCGGTGCAGGGGTACATGGGGTTTATGGTTGCGCAGGGGGCGGTGGTGGTAGAGGTATTGCGGCGATGGGCGTAAGGGGATTCGCTGAGCGGGCTGGGCGGCGAAAAAGTTTGGCAGGCCGCTTGCAGGGTTGAGGGCAGCCGCAGTTCGGGATCGCCGAGCGGCGGCAGATCTTTTCAGACAAGGAAACAGCGGCAACCGGGCCGGCTCCAGGTACGATCATGGTTCGAAAGCACGACGTCACGTGGACTGACGAGGAACTCGTACAAGAGTGTCTCGACGGTCACGAAACGGCTTGGACGGCATTGGTGGAGAAGTACAAGCGGCTGGTGTACGGGGTGGCGATGCGCTACCGACTGGCGCCGGAGGATGCGGCCGAGGTGTTTCAGGGGGTTTGGGCGGATCTATACCGCGACCTCGGGAAGCTGGAGCGGGCCGGGGGGCTGCGGTCGTGGCTGATCACTGCGGCATCGCGGCGGAGCATGCGCTGCAAGCGGAAGCGGCGGGATCTGGCGGGGGCCGACGGGGCGGAGCTGGAAAAGATCGCGGTGGATGAGGATCCGGCCAGTATTCACGAGGCGGCCGAGCGGCAGCAGGCGCTGCGGGAGGCGATCCGGCGGCTGTCGCCGCGGAGCCAGAAGATGGTGCAGATGCTGTTTTTCTCGCAACCGCCGGCGCCGTACGAGACGGTGGCGCGGGAGCTGGGGCTGGCGGTGGGGTCGATCGGGTTTGTGCGCGGACGGTGCCTGCGGAAGCTGCGGGGGATCCTGGACGAGATGGGTGTGCGTTGACCGGAAGGCCGAAATTGTAAACTTTACTACGTAGTGGATTCTATTCGGGTATATTTTTCCCGTACCATGGAGTCCCTAGATTACTGGAACGGCGATGCCGCTAAACAAGAAAAGACATTATGGCGAGGGCGACTGGTGCGACTACGTCCGGGGGCTGACGGCGGCGGAGGCGCGGGCGGAGATGGAGGCGCATCTGGCGGCGGGGTGCGCGCGGTGCGAGGAGTTGCGGGGGATGGCGGCGGAGTTGCGGGCGTTCGCGGAGGCCGAGGCGGGGTTCGAGGTCCCGGACGAGCTGGTGGCGCGGGCGGCCGGGCTCGGAAAAAAATTTTCGCGGTAGTTATATTTTCGGGGCGGTAGCGGCCCCCCCTAGTCCAGCGGCGTGAATCTGTTCCGGCGCCGCGGCCCGCCGATGGCGGGGATGACATCCACGGAGGGATGAATGGCCACTATTTCGCTCAAGATCAACGGGAAGACGTATAACAACGTCAACGTACCCGACCTGAACATGCCGCTGTTGTGGGTGCTGCGGGACATTCTGGGGCTTACGGGCACCAAGTATGGCTGCGGCATCGAAGTGTGCGGGGCGTGCACGGTGATCATCGACAACCAGCGGGAGCACGCGTGCGTGTTCAACGTCGGGTCCGCCGTGGGGAAGCAGATAACGACGATCGAGGGGCTTTCGCCGGCGGGGACGCAGAGCCATCCGGTGCAGAAGGCGTGGGTCGACAACCAGGTGCCGCAGTGCGGGTACTGCCAGCCGGGGATGATCATGGCGTGCGAGGCGGGGCGCCGGGCGGGACGGCGGGGGACGGAGCTGCTGTCGGAGATGCAGCACATCTGCGTGTGCGGGACGTATCAGCGGATCCGCGAAGCGGTGAAGAACCTGTAAGAGCGAAAGGGACCCATGAGCATGCTTACCGAGAACAAAGGGAATACTGTGTCTGAACGCATGATTGGCGGCAAGCTGGACCGCCGCGGATTTCTGGTGCGCGCGCTGGGCGGGCTGTCGCTCGGCTTCTTTCTGCCGGAGGCGGGGCACTTCTTCGACGCCATGGCGGCGGACCCGACGAATAAGGACCTGGCCAACGCCTATATCCGGATCGGGGCCGACAACAGCGTGACGCTGCTGTTCGGCGGCTGCGAGATGGGGCAGGGGACGAAGACCGGCCTGGCGCAGATTCTGGCCGAGGAGTTGAACGTCGACTGGAATCAGATTGTGGTGGAGCAGTCGCTGGTGAACGCGATCGTGACGTACGGTACGGGCGGGAGCAGCGGCGTGGCGCGGCGGTATACGCGGCTACGGACGGCCGGGGCGGCGGCGAGGGAGCTGCTGATCAGCGCGGCGATGGATTTGACGGGCGACACGAACCGCGACAACTACCGGGCCGAGAGCGCGAAGGTGATCTACACGGCCGGCGCGGGCGGGACGTGGCCGTACGGAGCGCTGGCGGGGGTGGCGGCGGGCAAGCCGGTGCCGGCGGACCTGCGGCTGACGGACCCGGGAAGTTTCCGGCTGATCGGGAAGCCGATGCCGCGGGTGGACATTCCGGCGAAGGTGGACGGGAGCGCGATTTACGGGATCGACGTGTGGTCGGCGGACATGGTGTTCGCGGTGATCAAGCATTGTCCGACGATCGGCGGGGTGCTGGCGAAGACGCCGGCGACGCCTTCGGGGGCGATCGCGGTGGTGCCGTGCAAGACGCCGGACAACCGGGGCGCGGTGGTGGCGGGGACGGTGAACGCGGTGGCGGTGGTGGCGAGCAACACGTGGACGGCGAAGAACCTGGCGAATTCGCTGTCGGTTTCGTGGACGCTGCCAGCGTCGACGACGAACGTGGACAGCGCGGGGATTCTGACGCAGGCGCAGGGGCTGATGGCGAGCGGGGCGGGGGCGCTGGTGGCGGAACCGACGCCGCCGACGGGGTATACGCCCGGGACGTACGCGCCGGTGATCGAGGACCAGGTGAAGAACGCGATGGGGACGCCGACGCGGGAGGCGGACTACTTTGTTCCGTACGTGGCGCACGCGACGATGGAGGTGCTGAACTGCGCGGCGAAGGTGACGTTCGACGCGGCGGGGGCGCCGACGTTCTGCGAGGTGTGGGCGGCGAACCAGAACGCGACGAGCGTGACGACGTACGCGGCGGCGGTGACGGGGCTGCCGGCCTCGGCGATCAAGGTGAACACGACGTACCTGGGCGGGGGCCTGGGGCGGAAGATCGAGCAGGACTACGTGAGCCAGGCGGTGCAGGTGGCGATGGCGGTGAAGCGGCCGGTGAAGCTGACGTGGATGCGGGAGGAGGACTTCACGCACGACCAGTACCGGCCGATGGCGCTGGTGAACGTGAAGGCGAAGCTGAGCGGTGGCAACATCGCGGCGTGGTGGTACCGGACGGTGACGCCGTCGATCACGCAGCAGCGGGGGCGGCTGGTAGCGGGGGCTATCGACGGGCAGGCGGTGGAGTGCGCGCGGAAGCTGGCGTACAACCTGGGGACGCATGTGGTGGAATGGGTGCCGTCGCCGGCGGGGATTCCGGTGGGGTACTGGCGTTCGGTTGGGGCGTCGATTCACGTGTTCGCGGTGGAGAGCTTCATCGACGAGCTGGCGAACGACGCCAAGATGGATCCGTTCGCGTTCCGGTACGGGCTGTTGACGGACCTGCCGGACGACCGGACGCGACGTGTGCTGACGGCGGCGGACCAGATGAGCGCGACGTGGCGGAATTCGCTGCCGTCGGGCCGGGCGTGGGGCGTGGCGATGGGCGAGGCGTTCGGAACGTGGGTGTGCGAGGTGGTGGAGATCTCGCAGCCGACTACGACGTCGCTGAAGATTCACCGGGTGGACTGCGTGGTGGATTGCGGAATGGCGATCAACCCGAACTCGGTGGAGGCGCAGATGCAGGGCGGGATCGTGCACGGGCTGAACGCGACGCTGTGGGGGCAGACGACGTTCACGGCGGGGAAGGCGAACCAGAAGAACTTCAACACCAATCGGATGATGCGGTTGAGCGAGATGCCGCAGATCCGGGTGCAGGTGATGGAGAACCCGGCGGGGACGGCGCCGACGGGGACGGGCGAGCCCGGGGTGCCGCCGATCGCGGCGGCGGTGGGGAACGCCTATTTCCGGCTGACGGGGAAGCGGCAGCGGAGCCTGCCGTTCTTCCCGGGCGCGACGATGGGCGGCCTGTAGAGAGAAAGAGGCAAGCCATGAGCGAACTGGACCGGATACTGGGGCTGTGGCAGAGCGACTCCGGGGCGACGCGGGAGGCGGTTCTGACGACGGTGGTACACGTCAAGGGATCGGCCTACCGGCGCCCGGGGGCGCGGATGCTGATACTCGCCGACGGGCGGCGGATCGGATCGATCAGCGGCGGGTGCCTGGAGGGGGACGTGTGCCGGAAGGCATGGTGGTTCACCGAGAACGGGCAGCCGAGCGTGCGGGTGTACGACACGTCGTCGGAGGACGACGCGGTGTGGGAGTTCGGGCTGGGGTGCAACGGGATCGTGCACGTGCTGTTCGAACGGGTGGGGGACGCGGGGACGGCGGAGATGCTGCGGTTTCTGGCCGGGGCGCGGGCGGCGCGGCGGCCGGTGACGGTGGCGACGGTGATCGCGGCGGCCGAGCGGGGGCCGTGCCGGGTGGGGGAGCGGCTGTTGTTCGACGGGCGGGGCGTACAGGGCGGGCGGCTGGCGGGGAGTCCGGTGGCGGCGGAGGTGGTGGCGCAGGTCCGGGAGTCGTTCGCGCGGCAGAAGAATCATCTGGCGCATCTGGAGGGGTGCGACGTGTTTGTGGAGACGGTGCTGCCGCCGCAGACGCTGGTGGTGTTCGGGGCCGGGCACGACGCGCAGCCGCTGGTGCGGATGGCGGCGGAGCTGGGCTGGCAGGTGACGGTGGCGGACGGGCGGCGGAGCTACGCGACGGCGGAGCGGTTTCCGGAGGCGGCGCGGGTGGCGGTGATCGACCCGCGGGAGCCGCTGCGGGGGATCGAGATCGACCGGGACACGGCGGTGGTGATGATGACGCACAACTTCCCGCAGGACGCGAAGCTGCTGCCGCATATTCTGCCGCGGAAGCCGCGGTACCTGGGGATGCTGGGGCCGAAGTCGCGGACGGAGGATCTGTTCGCGGAGGTGGGGCTGCCGGTGACGGGGATCGACGTGCATGCGCCGGTGGGGCTGGACATCGGGTCCGACCTGCCGGAGGCGATCGCGTTGTCGATCGTGGCGGAGATACAGGCGTTTCTGGAGAACCGGAGCGGGCGGATGTTGAAGCACCGGGAGGGGCCGATTCACGATTCGGTGTATGAGTCCGGGCAGCGGTCGGGGCGGCTGGTGGAGAATACGGAGATCGCGATCTGCGATTTGAGTTGAAGATGGCGAACTATGCGGTGGTGATATTGGCGGCGGGGAGCTCGAGCCGGATGGGCGAGCCGAAGCAGTTGCTGCGGTATGCGGGGAAGCCGCTGGCGCGGCATGCGGCGGAGACGGCGCTGGCGGCGGGGGGCGGTCCGGTGATCGTGGTGCTGGGGGCGAACGGGGAGGCGATCCGGGGCGCGCTGGCGGGGTTGGCGGTGGAGGTGGTGGTGAACCCGCGGTGGGCGGAGGGGATGGGGACGTCGATTCAGGCGGGGATCGGGCGGGCGGCGGAGCTGGGGTGCGAGGGGGCGATCCTGACGCTGGCGGACCAGCCGCTGGTGAGCGCGGAGATGCTGGCGGGGTTGGCGGAGCGGCACCGGGAGACGGGGAAGGCGATCGTGGCGTCGGCGTATGCGGGGACGGCGGGGGTGCCGGTGTATTTTGCGAAGGCGTATTTTGGGGCGTTGCTGGGGCTGGAGGCGGGGCAGGGGTGCAAGGGGGTGATCCTGGGCAACCGGGGGGAGGCGCTGCTGGTGGAGTGCCCGGAGGCGGAGGTGGATATCGATACGCCGGGGGATTACGCGCGGTTGGTGGGGTGAGGGGCAGTTTCGCAGGCGCGTTGGATTTTGGTTAGGATAGCGGCTGGACGCCAAGCGCGCTCGTGGAATCATTCCCGGGGGCTTTGTCCGAGGAGCTATTTATGGCCGCAAGATTTGTGTCCTCCTTTGTTCTAGCCGCGGTGCTCAGCCGGTCTGCATTGATTGTGCAGCCTTTGCCGGTTCCATCGCAGAGCGAACTGGCGCGACGGCTTGAGAATCGAGACACTCCTGCGGCGGCGATTCGACAGATCGACGACCAACGAGCCGTGCTGATGCCCGTGCTGCTTTCGGTCGCGGACGAGGCGGTGTCTTCTCCTGGCAATGAGGAGCTTCGCCTGGGCCTGATTGAGGCCTTTGCGCACCTGAAGGCGGTGGAAGGCGTTCCGTTTTT
>CAYMTH010000131.1:0-9914 GCA_964393235.1 uncultured Solibacteraceae bacterium
ATCAGCACGGGCCCGTTGCGATAGCGCGAAAGCTGGAAGTAGTTGCGGTTCCAGTGCTCCTCGATACCGGCGGGATCTTTGCCGGTCAGGTAGGGCGTGTAGAACTGGATGGCCTGCTCGACGATGTCGATGCGGCCGGAGATCGAACCCTCGCCGAGACCGGTGATCCCGCCGTCGGTCTCGATCTCGAGGAAAAGATAATCCCGGTTGCCGATCGTATGTTTGCGGGTGACCAGCTTCTTGATTTTCAGACGCTGCGCGGCCCCGGCAAGGGCGAGCGAAGCGAGCAGCAGACGGCGTGTCATGGGTTAAACCTTGAAGAAGATCTTGCGCTCGTGGAGCCAGTAGCAGGCGTACCACATGCAGGCGAGGACTACGATCTGGTGGGGAATCTGGCCGACGTCGCCGAGCGCGGCGAACCGGCCCGTGAATGCCGCCAGACCGCGGTCCAGCCAGCCCTTCAGGCCGATCTGCCCGAGCGAGTAGATGAAGATCGAATTCATCCCGACGACGACCAGCGGCAACGTCCAGCGCTTGGACTCGCGCATCTCGATCAACCAGTAGAACGGAAGCAACATCGCGATCACCCAACCGGCCGAGAAGAACGCGAACGACGCCGTCCACAGGCGCTTGACCATTGGGATCATCGGCGTGAGCGCCAGTCCGAGCGCGAAGCAGCCCGCCGCGCAGCCGGCGAGGATCTTCATTTTTTCGCCGTGGGAGCGGTCCGTTCGCAGCAGTTGGCCGGTCCAGCATCCGAACAGAATGGTGATCGCATTGCCCACCGCGTTGAGCGTCGTGTAGTAGCCCGAGTAGTTGTAGCCCAGCAGATGCAGATCGAGCACCGCGCCGATGTTGCCTTCCTGCGACCAAGGTCCGTTCGGTCCAGGGAACAGCAGGTACAGCGCCGTGTAGGCGGCGAGAATAGCCGTCGCGACCACGGCCTGGCGCCGGAACGGCAGGCGGATGACCAGGAAGCACAGCACGTATCCGATGGCGATCTGGCTCAGCACATTGATCAACTGCAGCCGGAGCGGCTTCGTTGAGCCCCAACTCGAGAAGAGGTTGCTCAGCAGGATTAGCAGAAAGGCGCGCCACAGCACATGGCGGAAGATCTGTCCGTCGCTGTCGCCGGCCGCGCGCCGTCTTGCGAAGGCGAGCGGCATGGCCACGCCGACCATGAAGGTGAATGCCGGCTGGATGAGGTCCCAGAAGGTGCAGCCCTCCCACGCGGCGTGCTCGAACTGATCGGCGAGCCACGCCCACGCGGGATAGTTTTTCAGCACCCCCAGGCCGAATCCGGAGCCGGCGAGTACGATCATGATGAGCCCGCGGTAGGCGTCGAGGCTGACGAGCCGCGAGGAGGGAGACGTCATGGTAGCGGCTAGTATATCGTTCCGCCAGCCGCTACCATAGCGCTAAAACGTCAGGCGGAGGACCAGTTCCGACTGCCGGCTGATGTTGGCCTGCGCCGAGATGCGGCCGAACTGCCCGAGGGCGCCGAAGGTCGTGTTGGGACTGCCGAAGACGGGGTGGTTCGCGAGGTTGAAGGAAGAGGCGCGGAGGTTCAGCTTGATTCCTTCGGTGATGGCGAACTGCTTGGTGAGGGTGAGGTTGATGTTGTTCATGCCCGGGTTGCGGAGCCAGTCGACGCGGGAGCCGACGTTGCCGAACGTGAAGTCGGCCGGCTGCGCGAACGCGGCGGTGTTGAAGTACGCGCCGAGGCGGTCCGTAATGCTGCCGGAGATGCCGGCCTTCGGATCGCCGATGACGTTCGGCCGCTGGGCGCCCGTGCCGGTCAGGAACAGCGTGTTCTGGTTCACGCCGAAGCTGAGCGGGAAGCCGGACTGGAACGTGCTGAAGCTCGAGATGTTCCACTGGCCGAGCATCAGGTCGACCGCCTTCGACGAGTTGCCCAGGTAGCGCCGGCCCTTGCCGACCGGCAGGTCCCAGGAGGTGGTCACCGTCAGCCGGTGCGGCACGTCGAACGCCGTGACGGCGCGCTCGATGCGGCGGTTGTAGTTGTTCTGCACCGGGCCGATGTCGCCGATGTTTTTCGAGAAGGTGTAGGAGACGATGGTCGTCAGCCCGCGCCACAGACGTTGCTCGAACTTCGCCTGCATCGAGTGGTAGACGGTATTGCCGAAGGTCGGCAGGTTGCGGGTGATGTTCAGGAACTGCGGGAAGGGCCGCAGGAGTTGCTGCCGCTGTACGGTGGCGCCGGCGAGCTGGCCGACCGTGATCAGGCCACGGAACGGATTGGGCACTGTGTCGAGCAGCGAGCGGCCGAGTGCCAGATGTTCCACCGGCACCTGGTTGATGTTCTCCGTGATGCCCGTCTGCGGGTCCGTGGTGATGTGGATGCCGCGGCTGCCCACATAACCGACTTGCAGCAGAGACTTCGAGAACACCTCGCGCTGGATGTTGAGGTTCCAGGTATGGATCAACGGCGTGACGTCGCTGGGGTCGAAGTAGGAGATGTTCTGGCCGACCAGGGTCGAAAGACCGAGCGAGTTGCCGGTGGTGCTCGCGAGGCCGCCGGGGAAGGGATTGGACAACCGGTCGAGCGGCGTGACGCCGTCCTGCGAGGTGACCACGCTGGTCGTGGTCGAGTAGCCGACCGGATCGACCGATCCGACCACCGGCATGTAGTGCAGCGCGTAGCCGCCGCGTAGCACCGTCTTATTCGCCATCGTGTAGGCGAAGCCGAAGCGGGGCGCGATGTTGTTGCGGTCCGGATTGTAGATGCCGCGCGGCAGTCCATTGACGCCGGCGTAGACGAGGCCGCCGCGCAGGTTCAGGCCGGCCGGGCGCAGCGGGCTCTGCACCGTCGTGTCGAAGCCGCGCGTGGTGCGGTCGTACCGCTCCGTGCGGGGCGTTTCGTACTCCCAGCGGATGCCCATGTTGAACGTCAGCTTCGCGGTGGCGCGGAAGTCGTCCTGCAGGAAGAAGCCGTAGTACCTGTTGAGGATCGAGACGCCGTTGTTGTTGGCGAGCGAGCCCGAGCCCAGCCCCATGAGGAACGAGGCCATCGGGAATCCCGTATTGCCCGCCGGCGTCAGCGCGGAGGGGCCGTTGGACCAGGCGTTCGAGAACGAGAACGAACCCGCCGGATTCGTATTGCGGAAGAAGTTGCCGTAGAGCAGACGGAGGTCGGCGCCGGTCTTCAGCACGTGCTTGCCGCGCTGGTGGCTGACGTTCGACTGCAGAACCCACGTGCGGCCGACATCCTTGATCAACGGGCTGTTGGCGAGGCCGGTGAAGCCGGTCACGCCGATCGTCGGGAAGGCCCGGCCCTGAATGAGCCGCAGATAGTTCGAGTTGAAGCCGAGGGCGGCCAGGTCGAAGCCCTCCGAGTAAGGCGCGTTGTCTTCTTTCCCGTAGGCGTACCCGAGCCGCACGTCGAACGTCGTGGCCGGGTTGATCAGAAAGGTGTTTCCCCACGAGGCGCCGAGGTTCGGCCGGTTGACCACGTTGCGGCCCTGCGACGCGATCCCGTCGAAATCGAACGGGAAGATCAGCAGGCCGTTGCCTTTGTTGAGCCGGAAGAATGTGTTCCACTTTTCCGAGAAGCGGTGGTCGATCTTGGTGACGAACATGTCGTAGTTACGCGGCCACTTCCCGGAGAAGCCGTAGTTCTGCACCCATGGCTGCGCCGCGTTCGGGCCGGAACGGTTGGGCGCGGGCCAGTAGGTGGCGATCTTCTGCGCGGCCGGGTCCTGGCGCTGCGCCGGGATGACGTTGCCGGGGAATGGTGTCCGAGTCGGCGTACCGTTTACGGTCGCGACCGAGAACGGATCGTAGATCGCCTGCGCGACCTCGGAGAAGTCGCCGCCGCGCATCTTCGCGGTCGGCACGGATAGCAGGTTGTCGATCCCGTTGCCCTCTCTCGCGCCTTCAAACGAAGTAAACCAGAAGGTGCGGTTCTTCCCGTTGTAGAGCTTCGGAAGCAGCACCGGGCCGCCCACGGCGAAGCCGTAGGTATTGGCGCCGAAGGCCGGGAGCTTGCGGCCCTGGCCGCGTGCGAAGTAGCCATTGGCGTCGAGCGCGGAATTGCGGAAGAAGTGGTAGAGCGAGCCGTGCAGCGCGTTAGTGCCGCTCTTGATCACGATGTTGGTGATCGAGCCGCCCGAGCGCCCGTACTCTGCCGACACCGTGCCCATCTCCAGCTTGAATTCGGCAATCGAATCGACCGACGGCACCCATTGCGAGATGTTGACGCCGCGGTTGACGTTCACTGTATTCGCGGCGCCGTCGACGAACACGTCCGTCGCCGCCACCGGCGCACCGTTGGCGGAGAAGAAGATGTTCGTGATCGTGTCGTTCGGCCGCGTGTCCTCGCCGTAGCGGTTGTTGACGACGCCCGGCGTCAGCGTGAACATGAAGAGCGAACTGCGCCCCTTCAGCGGCAGGTTGTCGCGAATCTCGGTGGTCGCCGCCTCATTAAACAACGTCGTATCGGGTTCAATCACCGCAATGTTGGCGACGACGTTTACCGTCTCGGCCGTATCGCCGAGCAGCAGCGCGACGTCCTTGCGCACCGTCTGCGTGACGGCCAGTTCGATCCCCCTCTCCACCGACGTCCGGAACCCGGAAGCCTTGATCGTCAGTTCGTAGTTCCCCGGTGGCAGGAATTGAAAGATGTAAAACCCGTCTTCGTTGGTTGTGGTGGCGCGGTCCTGCCCGGTCCCGATGTTGCGCAGCGAGACGGCGGCGTTGGCGACGGCCGCCTGCTGGGGATCCGAAACAGTGCCTTGCAGGGTGGAGCGGAAGTCTTGTGCGGCGACAGTGGCAGCGAGGGCGATGGCGAAGATCGATAGGCTCCGAAGCATGCCGGGAACCCTATCAGATCGTCCCCCCCCAACGGTAGAGGCCGTTCAAGATGTTTGAATCAGTTACAGGCCCTTCACCTTCCACCCGGCGCGGTACGGCCGCCGGAGGAAGGCGTTGGCTTCCTTGACGTTCCGGAACTTCAGCTTCGCTGAGTTCCACTCGAGCGTTGTCTTCGGGAACCGTGTCGCCAGGCTGCCGAGCAGCACCGTCTCGCTCAACGGACCGGAGTACGTGAACGGCGTCGACGTCGGGCCCTTGCCCAGTATCGAATCGACGAACTCGTGGTAGTGGTCGTTGCTCTTGATCTCCGGCATCTTGAAATCCCGGAACTGCGCCGCCGGGAACAGTTGCGGCATCGCGACGTGGGGCACGAGCATCACGCCCTTCGTGCCGATGATGATCGATCCCTGCCCGGGCATCTTCGCGTCCCCGATCAGCGCCTGCACTTCCTGCGGCGGACGCTCGTCACCGTCGTACCAGGTGACGTTGACCGTCTTTCCCTCGGTGTACGGCGTGCCGGGAAACGTGTACTTGACGATCGCGTTCACGGCCCAGCTATGCTCGCTTGGCGCCGGCCCTTCGGCCCGCACGGTCAACGGCGCGGTCAGCGCCAGCGCGCCGAAGACGGGGTCGTAGATGTGGCAGCCCATGTCGCCGAACGTGCCGGTGCCAAACTCCAGCCGCTTGCGCCAGTTGCCCGGATGGCAATAGCCCTTGATGAACGCCTCCGGCCGCGCCACGCCGATCCACCCGTCCCAATCCAAACCGTCCGGCACTGGGTCTGTTGTCGCCGGCCGCGGCGCCGTGTCGCCCCACTTCTTGTTGCTCCACGCGTGGACTTCCTTGATCTTCCCGATCGTCCCCGCATGCACCAGCTGCACCGCGGTCCGGTACTCGGCGTTCGAGTGGATCTGGATGCCCATCTGTGTCACCAGCCGCTTCGACGTCGCGTACTTCTGCAGTTGCCGTGATTCGGCGACGTGCGACGTCAGCGGCTTCTGGCAGTAGACGTGCAACCCGCGCCGCATCGCCGACATCGCCTGGGGCGCGTGCATGTGGTCCGGCGTGCCGACGCAGGCTGCGTCCAGGTTCCTGTACTCCTTGTCCAGCATCTGCCGCCAGTCCTGGTACAGCGTGGCCTTCGGGTACCCGGTCTTCACGCGGCCGGCGCGCGTCGTGTCGACATCGGCGACGCACACGAGATCAATTTGCGCGTGCGTGGCGATGCCGTGGAGCGTCGCCCACGCCATGCCGTTCGCCCCGAATGAGGCGAGCCGGACCCGGTCGCTCGGCGGCTTGGAAATCAGGTTGCGGACAAAGAACGGCGCGGCCAGAACGGCCCGGCGGGTGATGGACATGTTCCTAATATTCTACCGGCGAACCTGGTCGAACTTGCCCGCGCGCAGTTCGCAGCCCGGCAGCGCGGCTTTCAACCGCGCGATCCCCGCCTCGGTCAGGTTCGTGTTGACGACGTCCAGCCGCTTCAGGTTCTTCATCGTCCCCAAACGCTCCACGCTTACGTCGCTGATCTTGCTGTTTCGCAGGCTCAGGATCTCGAGTTGCGGCATCCCCGCCAGCGTCTCCACGCCGCGGTCGGTCACCGTCACCTGCCACAACCCCGAGTCGGTGCGTTGCAGCCCTCCCAGGTCGAGTTCCTTCAACCCCGCGATCAGCCGCAGCGGCGTCAATCCCACGTCCGTCATCTTGTTCCCGCCGAACGCCAGCGAACGCAGCTTCGGCAGCGTCGTGAAGTACTCCACGCCGTTGTCGGTCATCTCGGCGAACCCCGCGTCGATCCACGCCAGCTCGGGGTGATTCGCCAGATGCGCCAGCCCGGTGTCGGTGATCTTCGTCCCGCGCATGTTCAGCCACTGCAGCTTCGGCCAGGTCTTGACCACTGCCAGCGCCCCGTCCCCGGTCAACTCGGCGTAGTAGAGATTCAGATGCGTCACCTTCTGCAGCCGCTTCAGGTGCACGAAACCGAGATCGGTAATCCGCGTATGGGACAGGTCCAGCTTCTCGAGCGCCGCCATCTGCCCCACCCGCCGCAGGTCGCCGTCCGTGATCCACGTGCGCGAAAGATCAAGCGCGACGATCTCCCCGCGCGCGTTCGTCTGCGCCGTGCCGCCGACTTCTTTCACCCAATCCACCGGGCCCAGCGCGGCCGCAAGAAGGAGAGTCAGGGTCCACATAGGCGTTAGCTCTTTCTGCGCGTCGGCAGCGCGGACGCGGGGTCGAAGATGATCTTGCACTGCGGCTTGGCCTGCCGCAGCCGGTTGTGGCCGGCCTCGGTCACCAGCGTATGGTAGAGGTTCACCTCGCGCAGGGCGGGGAACTTGGCCAGCGTGTCGATCGACGCGTCGGTCAGGTTCGCCGTGTCGAGACTGAATATTTCGAGCTGCGTCAACGCCGGCTGCAGCGCGGCGAGACCCTTATCGGACAAAGCGGTGTAGTCCATGTTGAGCCGCCGCAATTCGGTGAACCGCGCCAGATGCGGCGTCGCCTCGTCGTCGATCCGGGTCCGCGCGACCTCCAGGTGCCGCAGTTTCGTCAGCCCCTGCAAATGCGCCAGCCCCTTCGCCCCGATCTTGTTGTAGTTGAGGTTCAGGTACTCGAGCTCCGTGAACCCGGCCAGCGCCTGCAGCGTGTCGTCGTTAATGTCGGTACTCAGCAGATCCAGCCGGCGCATCTGCCGCAGCGCCGCCAGCGACTTCACGCCCGCGCTCGACACGTCCGTGTAAGCCATTCGCAGATTGTGCAGCCGGGCCAGCTTTGCGATCTGCGCCGCGCCCTCGTCGTTCACCGGGGCGTTGGCGACGTCGAGGTCCTCCACGCTCGCCACCGCGGCCAGGCTCGTGCCTTTCACAAGCGTGTGGTTCAAGGTCAGCCGCTGCAGGTTGGCCAGGGCCGCCAGCGCCGCCACGCCCTTGTCGGAGACCATCGTGTGGCCCAGGTCGAGGTCCCGGAGTTTCGTCAGCTTCGCGATCGTCGCCATGCCGCCGTCGCCGATTTCTGTCGTGTTCAGCCGCAGCCGCTCCAGCGCGGGCAGCGCCGCCAGATGCGCCAACTGCGCCTCCGTCACCGCCGTGCCCGAAAGGTCGATCGACCGGATCTGCCCGGCCTCCAGGCTCGACCGCCCGCCCAGCCGCTCGATCCACGCCGCCACCGCCGCCGCCGTCTTCCCCGCCGGAGCCGAAGTGCGCAGCGTCGAATCGGTCGACTGCGGCGCCGCGTCCTGAAACGCAATCTGTGCGCCCGGCACCGCGGCGCGGAAATCCTCGACGCCGTTGCGCGTCACGCGCGTGTACCGCAGGTCGAGCGTCGACAGATTCTTCAGCGTCTTCAGCTTCGCCAGGCCCGCGTTCGTGATCTGAGAACGGTAGAGGTTCAGCTCGGTCAACTGCGTCATCTTCGCCAGAATGTCCATCGTCTCGTCGGTCAACTGCGCGCCCAGCAGGTTCAGCGTGCGCAGGTTGGTCAGGTTCCGCAGGTGCTCCACGCCGCGGTCCGTGATCTTCAACCCATAAAGGTCGAGTGCCTCCAGCGTCTTCAAGCCCGCCACATGCCGCAGCCCCTCGTCGGTCACGAACGTGTCCCGCAGTCCGAGTTGCCGCAGCTTCGTCATGCCCGTCACGGACGCCAGCCCGCTGTCGGTCACCGGCGTGTAGCTCAGGTCCAGCTTCTCGGCGTTGACAAACGGCGCCAGCCCCTCGCCCTTCACCCGCGTCATCGTGAACCGGAGTTCCCGCAGTTGCGTCAGGTTTGCGAACTGCTGCAGCCCTTTATCGGTAACGTTCACGTTCGTCAGAAAGTGCAGCGAAAACCCGAGCTTGTCCAGCTTCGTCAACGCCGCCAGCGCTTTCAACTCGTCGTTGGCGTCGAGCGTCGAGCCGGCGCCCGGGTTGAAGATCGTCCCCGGCAGCAACACCTCGCGGAGTTCCGTGCACGGGCTCAGCTTCTTCAAATCGCGGTGATCGATGATCGTTCCGACCAGGTCCACTCCCTCCAGGCGAAAATCGCCTGCCGGCAGTTGGCCGGGGTCGTTGATCCAAGCGGACGAATTCGGCAGCCGGACGCGCCCGCCGTACTGGAGCACCCAGTCGGCCGTGGGCCTGTCCGTCTGTGCCAGTAACGGCAGGCAGAGCAGGAAGATTAGAATTCGCACATCTGGTAGCGTATCGCGGGCCGCGCCCGTTTGCAGCTACTGCTTCTTCTGTTGTTCCAGCGTGTACAGGTAATACTGCTCCCGCTCGGCGACATACTCGCGATAGCCCTGCGGATCGATGAACGGATTCTCCGCGCCAGCCTTCCGCTTCTTCAGTTTCGCCTCCATGCCGTAATAAAGCGGGTGCGCCCCCAGAAACAGGTCGCATTTGAGCGCCTTGAGCACCCGGAACGTCCGCGCGTAATCGGCGGCCATCTCCGGGTAGTCCTTGTTGTTCACCAATTGAAAGCCCGGGTTGACGTTCGGGCTGCCGATGATCACCGCCTGCAACTTCCGGCCGTTCTCGGTCACCTCCATCGACCACGTCGTGTTGCCCTTCGTATGTCCGGGCGTCAAGTGCGCCCGCAGCCGCGCCTCGCCGAGCACGACCTCGTCGCCATCCTTCAGCACCTTGTCCACCGGGCACGGCTTCCACGTGTCCGTGTACTTGTACTGCCCCTTGCCGCCGGCGCGGATCACCTCCGCGTCGCCCTCCATCGCGTAGACCTTCGCGCCCGTGATCTCCCGCAGCAGCGCGTGCCCGGCCACATGGTCGTTGTGCGCGTGGCTCGAGAGAATAATCTTCACGTCCTTCATCTGGAAGCCGAGCTTCTCCACGTTCGCGCGGATAATCGGCACCGTCCGGTCGAAACTCGAGTTGATGAGAATGTGCCCCTGGCTCGACGTCACCAGGTACGTCGACAGCCCGCGCGAGCCCACGTAGTAGAGGTTCCCGGCCACCTGGTGCGGCGGAAACGGCTCGTCCCAGTCGCTCTGCGCGAGCAGCGGAAGAGCCAACAGAGGAAGCAGTCGAAGCAGCATTCCTAGAATTGTAGCCGCCCGAGCCCCGCCGCCAACTCCGCCGCCGACGCCGCGA
>CAYMTH010000132.1:0-9905 GCA_964393235.1 uncultured Solibacteraceae bacterium
CGTCTTCAGGTACTCCTTGAGCCGCTCCACCAGCGTCGCCTCGACCTGTTCGACGGTCTGTCCGGACACCCGCAGCCGGCCCACCAGCGGCAGGTTCACGTTGCCGCGCAGGTCCACCCGGAACGCCCGGTCCTTCCCGGTCTGGCCCTCGGAAAACTCCTCGAGGTCCAGCACCCGGACGCCGATCTGGTCGTCCGGCCCCAGGATGTACGTGCTCCGGTCCGCGCCCTTCTCCTGGGCCATCAGACCGCACGCCAGCGCGAGCGCCGCCAGGACTACCTGGACCATGTCGCCGCCCTGCGCTCGGCCAGCCGGCTCTCCAGCGCTTCCATCTGCGCCCCGAGCCTTTCTACCTTCTGGTCGAGCTGCCGAACCCGGTCCTCGAGCCCCGACGGCCCGGCCTCGCCGGCCGGCGACAGCATCCGGAACATCGCCTCGCGCGCCAGATCGGAGACGCTCCGCGCCCCCATCATCTCGCACAGCTCCTTCAGCTGCCGGTACTCGTCGTCCAGCAGCCGGATGCTCACCATCTTCGTCCTGCGTTTGATCAATGCGGCCATATGGGCTCCAGGTCAAGGCGCTCGACGCTTACCGCGACCGATCGCTGCAAAAGCTCGATGTTGACGACTACTCGATCCCGGCCTTCCGCGTTGGTCAGGATGCCTTCGACGTCCTTGAGCGCCCCGGTGCGCAGGCGGACGCGCTGCCCGGCCGTCAGGTACGGCCACGGCATCGCCTCCCGGCCGCTGCCGACAATCCGGTAGAGCGCCTGCATCTCGGCGTCCTCGACCGGCACCGGCTGCGCGCCGTGTCCCACCACCCGGACCACGCCGGGTGTCTCGAGGACGGGGACGAATCGCCGCTCAGCCAACCGGCAAAACAGATAGCCGGAGAACAGCGGCAGGTCTAGTTCTTTCACCCGGTCAGACCATTGGCGTCTGGCACGGTACATGGGCAGGAAGCATTGGATGCCGCGGCTGTGCAACGAGAGGGCAGTCGTTCTCTCGAAATTGCTGCGCACACGTACGGCAAACCAATCCCCTCGGGCGGAATCGGATACGGTCAACGGGCTCCTCCGACCTGCGTTTTGCAGGCTTCGCCCCTTTCAGCCCCAGGGGTTACAGTACCTGAGCTGGTAGGGGTCTATTAGTTTTGAACTATTAGAATCAACGAAAGTAAATCGCTTGTAAATCCAAAACCGTAGTCCCGATCGGGTTAGGTAGGATAGTCGGTGCATGTTTCGCCTTATCCCTGTCGTGCTGGGCCTTCTGACCGCGGTCGGCGGGGCGGTCTTTGCCTGGGCGCACCTGGCGGAACTGCCGGCGGAGCATCGGCTGTGCGGCCTCGGATTCTGCGGGGCGGGGGTACCGACGGTCGCCAGCGAGCCGACTAACCCGTTCGGCTGGTGCGACTTAGCAGAGTCACGGGGCGCCGCCGGGGACATCGAGGGGGCGCGGGCGGCCTTCGCCCAGGCCGCCCGCCTCGCGCCGCACACCCCGCAGGTACTCATCCGAGTTGTAAATTTTGAGGTCGCCTCCGGCGATTTGCGCCGCGCGGAGGGCCACATCCGGCACATCCAGGAACTTACCCCTGCGTATGACAGCGTCCTGGCCCGGTACCTGGTCCGCGCCGGGCTTCCGCTCGAGCAGGTTTTGAGTGATCTAGTACCCGACCCGGCCCGGGCCTTTGCCGGGTACCTGATCGCGGACAGGCACCCGGACGCCGCCGCCGCCTACGCCTGGCTGCGCGGGCGGGGCCGGGTGACGCCGGCGCTGCGGGACCAGTGGATCGAACACCTGGTGACGGTCCGCAAGGACTTCGCGACCGCGCAGGCCGAATGGGCCGCCGCGCAGGCCGAGGAGGGCTATCCGGAGCGGAACCGGATCTACGACGGGCGGTTCCGGCGCGAGCGGGGCCGCGGCCGGCTCGACTGGGTGATCGGAAACGATCCCCCGGTCGCGACCCGGACCGGCGACGGGCTGGCGCTGACCTTCGACGGGCGGGAGAACCTGGCCTACGGCGCGGTGAGCCAGCAGACCTGGCTGCCGGCCGGGCGCTGGCGCTTCACCGCCGTCGCCGAGAGCGAAGGGCTGACGACCGACGAGCGGCCCTACTTCCGGATCGCCGACGCCTTCGACCCGCGGCGGCTGGAGTCGGCGACCCCGATGGCGCCCGCCCCGATGACGGTGGAATTCACGGCGCCGCCCGGCGGCAGCTGGGTCACGGTGACGCTGATGCGCCGGCAGTCCGGGAAGTTCGACAACAAACTGGCGGGCACGCTGCGAATCAAGGAGGTGCGGCTTGGGCCGGCATAGATTGGGTCTCATACACGCGTCGCGGGCATCGATCGACCCGGTGGCGGAGTTCTACCTGCGGGAGGCGCCGGAGTGGCGGCCCGTGAACCTGCTCGACGAGGGGGTGATGGGCGACCTGCGGGCGCGGGAGTGGCCACGGGCGGTGAGCCGGCTGCGGGAGATGATCGGGGACGCGGTGTCCCTCTATGGCATCGAGACGGCGCTGGTGACGTGTTCGGCGCTCGGGCCGGCCGAGATGGCCGCGATCCGGGAGGGGCTCGAGATCCGGGTGATCAAGATCGACGAGCCGATGCTGGAGCGGGCGGCGCTGGAGTCGGCCGGGCGGGTGGGGCTGGTGGCGACGTTCGCCTCGACGGTGGAGACCTCGACGGCGTGGCTGCGGCACTTCCGGCCGGAGATCGGGATCGAGGTGGGTTGCGACACGGGGGCGCTGGAGGCGCTGCTCGCCGGGGACCGCGAGGAGCACGACCGGCGGCTGGTGGCGACGGCGGAGGAAGTGGCCGCGCGGGGAGTAGACATTCTGGTGCTGGCGCAGGTATCGATGGCCCGGCTGGCGGGCGAGATCCGACGGCGGACGGGGGTGGAGTTACTGGAGAGCCTGACGACATCTTTGGCCGCGGTGGCCGGCTAATGGTAAGCTGATGAAACTCGTTCTCTTTTCAATTACATAGCCATGCCCGGTCAGCAAACTCTCCCGAAAATCTGCATTGCCCTCGGTCTCAACACGGTTGAGAAGCTTATCGCGCATGCGCGGTCCGAGGTAGAAAGCGGCGAACGGTTTCTGGAATTCCGTGTCGACTATCTGCCGAACCCGATGGACGCCGTCGCGGCGCTACCGAAGTTTCTGGCCGAATTTCCCGACTGCGCGATCCTGGCGACGTGCCGGCGGCACCAGAATCACGGTAAGTTCGACGGCAGCATTCCGGAACAGATCCGGATCCTGGAAGCGGCCGTGGACGCGGGCGCGGTGGCCGTCGATCTCGAGATCGAAAGCGCGGAGAACGCGACCGACAAGCTCGACCGGCTGCGGAACAACTGCAAGCTGATCATCAGTTACCACAACTTCGACGGGACGCCGGCGATGGAGCCGGTCTACCGGCGGATGACGAAGATACCGGCCTACGCCTACAAGATCGTCTCGACGGCGAAGAAGCCGAGCGATTCGCAGAAGATGCTGGCGCTGGCGAAGGCGCACGCGAAGGACAAGGTGATCGTGCTGGCGATGGGGGAACCGGGGTTCCCGTCGCGGGTGCTGGCGCCGGCGTTCGGGGGCCTGTACACCTATGCCGCGCCGAACGCGGCCGAGGGCACGGCGTCGGGCCAGGTGAGCGCGCGGCATTTACGGCACCTGTATCGCGTCGATAAGTTCACCAAGGCGGCCAAGATATTCGGCGTCGTCGCCGATCCGGTGCGGCACTCGATTTCGCCGAACGTGCATAACCGGGCATTTCAGAGCAAGCGGATGGACGCGGTGTACCTGCCGTTCCTGGTGCATCCGACGCAGCTGAAAGATTTCTTCCTGATGGCGGACGCGCTGCCGCTTTCGGGGGCGAGCATCACGATTCCGCACAAGCAGAAGATCATCCGGTACCTGGACGCGGTGGAGCCGCTGGCGAAGCGGATCGGGGCGGTGAACACGATCTGGAAAAAGGCCGGGAAGTGGCGCGGGACCAACACCGACGCCGAGGGCGTGACGGTGCCGCTGGCGAAGCGGCTGAAGCTTTCGAAGGCCACGGCGCTGATTGTGGGCAACGGCGGGGCGGCGCGCGGGGCGGCGTTCGCGCTGGCCGACGCGGGAGCGAAGATCTCGCTGGTGGGCCGGAACCTGGACCGGGTGCGGGCGCTGGCGCGGATCACGAACGGCGAACCGCTGAGCCGCGAGCAGGCCGCCGGTCGCATGTTCGACGTGGTGATTCACTGCACGCCGATGGGGATGTGGCCGCACTCGGAAGAGTGCTTCTTCGAGGACAAGATTCCGGGCAAGCTGGTGTTCGACATGGTCTACAACCCGCGGGAGACGGTGCTGCTGAAGCGGGCGAAGGAACAGGGCGCGGAGACGATCGACGGGGTGGCGATGTTCGTCGAGCAGGCCGTGCGGCAGTTCGAGATCTTCACGGGCGAGACGGCGCCGCGGGCGGTGATGGAGAAGGCCGCGCAGGAGTCGCTGGCCGGGCACTAGATTCGGCTATCATTGCGATATGCGGCGCAGAGAGTTGGCATGGGTACTGCTGGGGGGCGTGGCGGGCGCGCAGACGGCGCCGGCGCCGACGACGGCCGAGCAGGACCTGGCGGCGGCGAAGGAGCGGGTGAAAGCCAACGGCGCCGAGTTGGCGAAGTTCACGATACCGATGGCGACGGAGCCGGCCTTTGTCTTCAAAGCCTAGTACCCCGGACGTCTTCTGGCTGCCGGCGACGGAGATCCACGCGAAGCTTGTGGCGAAAGAGTTTTCGTGCAAGGAGCTGACGAAAGCGTGGGTGGACCGGCTGGAGAAGATCGGGCCGAAGTATAACGCGCTGGCGCATTCGCTGCGGAAGCCGGCGATTTCGCGGGCGAAGGAGATCGACAAAGAGCTGAAGCGGGGGCGGACGCGGGGGGTGCTGCAGGGGGTGCCGTACGGGGCGAAGGACCTGCTGAGCTACGCCAAGCATCCGACGGCGTGGGGGGCGAAGCCGTTCGCGGGGCAGGTGTTTCCGGAGCATGCGCGGGTGGTGTCGAAGCTGGACGGGGCGGGCGCGGTTTGTCTGGGGAAGCTGGGGATGGTGGAGTTGGCGGGCGGGGGCGGGTACCGGTATGCGGCGGCGTCGGTGACGGGGCCGGGGTTGAATCCGTGGGATGCGGGACGGTGGTCGGGCGGGTCGTCGAGCGGGTCGGGGTCGGCGGTGGCGGCGGGGCTGGTGGGGTATGCGATCGGGTCGGAGACGTGGGGCTCGATTGTGACGCCGGCGGCGTATTGCGGGGTGACGGGGCTGCGGCCGACGTACGGGCTGGTGAGCCGGTCGGGGGCGATGGCGCTGTCGTGGACGCTGGACAAGCTGGGGCCGATGTGCCGGACGGCGGTGGATTGCGGGCACGTGCTGGCGGCGATGGCGGGCGGGGATGCGGACGATCCGGGGTCGGCGGGGAAGAGTTTTTATTATGCGCCGGAGTATCAGCGGCCGAACCAGGAGATAGTGGTTGGTTATGCGCCGCGGGACCTGGAAGTTATCGCGGATCCGGCGGTGGCGAAGGCGTTCGCGGAGACTTACACGGTGTTCCGGGAGATGGGGTTCCGGATGAAGGAAGTGAGCCTGCCGGAGATGCCGTACGGGGCGGCGGCGAGCACGATTATCGGGTGCGAGGCGTCGTCGATTTTTGAGGAGCTGATTGCGTCGGGGCGGGTGGATCAACTGGCGGATCAGAACCAGATACAGGGATTGAAGGCGTCCTTCGATTACTCGGCGCGGGATTACTTAAAGGCGATGCGGGTGCGGGCGCTGGTGCAGGGGATGTTCCGGAAGCTGTTTCAGGACGTGGACGTGCTGCTGGCGCCGAGCCGTATCAACGTGGCGACGCCGATCGGAGAGGCGCTGGACAAGGGCTCTTTTACGAAAGACGGCGTGACGCTGCCGACGCGGGGATTGCGGGATTTGAGCGCGGCGGGGAACCTGGCGGGGTTGCCTTGCCTGTCGATGCCGTGCGGGTTCGCGGGCGGGCTGCCGCTGGGGATCAGCGTGACGGCGCGGCCGTTTCTGGAGAACCTGATTCTGGCGATCGGGGCGCGGTATCAGGAAAGAACGGACTGGCATAAGCGCCGGCCGGCGGTGGATTAACTCGATGGCGACGCTGCCTGACTTACTGCGGTGGGGGATCTTTGTGCTGGCGATTGTGTCGGCACTTACTGACTTGCGGAACCGGACGATCCCGAACTGGCTGACGGTGCCGGTGACTTTGTTCGCGCTTGGGGCGAGGTGGGATGTGGGCGGATGGGAGTTATTGCAGGGCGGGCTGATCGGGTTCGCGGTGGGGTTCGGGGTTTACTTTCTGTTCTTCCTGGTGGGCGGTCGGGGCGGCGGGGACGTGAAGCTGATGGGCGCCTACGGGGCGTTGATGGGCACGATCAACTGGGTGGTGCTGGGGATACTGGCCGGGATCCTGGCGGGGATCGTGGCGGTGGTGATGATCATCGTCAAGGGGCGGTGGCGGCAGACGTGGGCGAATTTGCGGGGGATCGCGGGGAAGGACCGGGTGACGCTGGAGAGCGAGGGCGCGCTATCGATGCCGCACGGGACGGTGACGGCGGTGCCGGCGCTGCTGATGGCGTGGGCGTTCGGGCTGCCGGCGGTGAAGTAAGTTACCAGTTATTCTGGCGGGCGTAGGCGAGGGAGCGTTCGAGGTCGACGCGTTCCTGTTCGCGGAAGGCGTCCTGGTAGGACTTGGGGGCGTTGGGGACGGGGATGAGCATGGCGCCCATGAAGGGGCGGCCGCCCTTGACGATCTTTTCGAAGCGGGCGAGGCTGGAGGCGGGGGTGGCGGGGTCGGTTTGCCAGAAGGCGGGTTCGAGGTAGGGGATGACCTGCGGGGGGCGGCCGGTGATGATTTCGAGGTGGAAGGGGGCGTTGGGGCAGAGCTGGCGGAAGCGGGCGGCGAGGGTATTGAGATCGATGACGCCGTCGCCCAAGGCCGTCCACTGGACGGCGGCGCCGCGGGGGTGGGGGAAGACGACGCTGTCGCGGATGTGGGAGGTGGCGATGAAGGGGGCGAGGGTTTCGAGGGCTTCGAGGGGGTCCTCGGCGGTGAGGACGGGGTTGCCGGCGTCGTAGCAGGCGGCGGTGTAAGACGGGCCGGCCTGTTCGACGATGGTGCGGACGTGGCGGGAGTGGAACTCGCCGTGGTTTTCGATGGCGATTTTGAGCTGGGCGTCCTCGGCCTGGGCGCGGACCTGGCGGAGGGTCTTGACGGCATCGTCGATGAAGGCGGCGGGGGTGATGCCGGCGGCGCGGTCGGCGGGGTTGCCGAGGAAGACGCGGAAGGTGCGGGCGTTGAGGATTCTGGCGGCGGCGATGGCGTCCTGGAGGACCTTGACGGGGTGGGGCTGGGAGGGGTTGTAGCCTTTGGAGACGGTGGAGATGCGGCCGTAGCCGGGTTCGAGGAGGATGTTGAGGCGGCGGGCGTGGTCGCGGGCGCGGGTGAGGTAGGCGGGGTCGGTGGCCTCGAAGTTGGAGATGGAGGCCTGGATGGCGGGGATTTTTTGGGCGGCGGCGTAGTCGAGGAGCTGGAAGACGTTCCAGCGGAGGGAGCGGAGGGAGTAGGTATCGAGGCCGAGCATCGGAAATATGCTAACGGAATTCGCTTAGCGGGGGGTAGGGTAAATCCTTATTGCAGGTTTTTGCACTCTAGGCCAAAAGTTTTCCGGTGGGAGTGCCGATCATATGGGAGGTATGACTTCTGACGCCTTGATCTGGATGCTATTGCCTGTGTTCGTGGCGGCGGGTTCGGCGCTGCTCTCGTTCTTCATTATGCAGGCACGGATGGATGTCGCGGTGGCCCGGGAACGGGAGGTGATCGCGCAGATGCGCGCGCAGTTGAGCGCGCAGCGGGAGGTGATGGAGGAGCGGGTGGCGAAGACGGAAGAAGAGACTTCGCGGCGCTGCTTCGACAACTTCCTGTCGGAGATCCGGGTGGAGGAGCGGCACTATACGAAAGAGTCGAAGTCGCTGTTCGTGAACAAGAAGTCGATGGTGCTGCAGGAGCGGCTGTTCTTCCGGAACATCCCGTTGTCGAACTGGGTGGAGCACGAGATGACGCTGGAGGAGGGCGGCGACCTGACGAGGCTGGCGGAGGCGACGTCGGCGTTCATGCCGAAATCGCTGGGCGACGGCGGCGGGCCGAAAGAGACGAAGGCGATGCCGCGGCTGCTGCGGGGGTAGTTTTGAGCTAGCGCCCGAGCACGGTGACGGGCCGGGCGGGCGAGCAGACATTATTGGCGCAGACGGCGAGTTCCGAGGTGAGGCTCTGGAGCGCGGCGGGGACCTGGGCGTTGACCTGTTGGAGGCCGATGAAGCCAGGGGCGGGGCCGGCGTAGAGCGGCGCGACGGAGTAGTCGTGGATGCGGACGGTGACCGGGGCGGCGGAGGCCGGGAGGCCGGTGAGGAAGATCTGGACGGCGTTACCGGCGCGGACGGGGTTGGCGGCGGAGTTGACGGAGTAGTCCTGGTTGAGGACGGCGTTGGGGAAGATGCCAGGGGAGAGGGGCGCGAGGTTGAGGGTCCGCGCGGGGGAGTTGCGGCTGTCAACGGTGGCGAAGATCTGCACGGGGCCGGAGGTGGGGAGGTTCGCGGGGACCTCGAAGTTGACCTGCGTGTCGTTGGAGAAGAAGACGCGGGCGGGGATGCCGGCGACGGTAACGTCGACCTTGTCGCCCTTGAGGCGATTGCCGAAGAGGGTGGCGATGGTGCCGGGGGCGAGGGGGACGGACTCGAAGGTCGCGGCGTGGGTGATGGAGTTGATCTCGGGGGGCAGGAGGGGGGAGGGTCCGGGGGTGCGGGCCTCCATGCGGATGGGGAGCGAGACGGCACCCGCGAGGGGGCCGGCGGAGATGGTGATGGTCGCTTCGTAGAAGCCGGGGGCGAGGCCGGCGGCGTTGGCGTCGAGGCGGATGGTGGCGTTGCCGATGCCGGCGGCGGGATCGAGGGTGAGCCAGTTGGAACCGGTTTTGTAGGAGATGGACGCGGCCCAGTTGAGGAGGCCGCCGCCGTCGTTGCGGACGCGGATGAAGCGGGACTGGGGGAACTGTCCGATCAGGGGATTGTAGACGAGGGGTTCGGATTCGACGGCGAGCTTGGGGAAGATGCCGGCGTCGCAGTCGCCGACGGCCTGGCAGTCGGGGGGCGGGTTGAAGGGCTGGAAGCGGGGGACGGGGTTGTTGGAGGGGGCGGCGCTGGTGGAGATGGGTCCGAAGGAGGCCGCGACCGTCGCGAGGGTGGAGCCGGTGGGGGGGCGCTGGTCGAGGCCGAGGAAGACAGGGAGCTGGACGGACTCGCGGGCGGTGAGGCTGGAATCGAGGACTTCGAAGACGGCGATGGCGGCGCCGTTGGAGACGGGGAGTTCGGAGACGGCGGAGAGGTCGGTGGCGGTGGTGGGGGCGGAGATGGCGAGGGAGCCGGAGGCGCCGTTCAAGTCGGGGTTGCGGACGAGGGAGAGGAGTAGCTGGCTGGAGTTGGGGAGGTAGCGGCCGGGGGAGGGGGTGAGGCCGAGGTCGCCGGCGGCGGTGGGGATGGCGGCGGAGGAGCCGGCGAGGGCGTCGGGGACGAGGAGGCGGGCGCCGGGCGGGAGGCCGGAGAAGCGGACGAGGAGGCGGGTGCCGTGGTCGGAGAGGGGGGCGCGCGTGATGAACGATTGGGAGAAGCCTTCGGTGAGGCGGAGGGGGGCGAAGCGGACGCCGGGGGAGAGGAGGCGGTTGAAGGTCGGGTCGGCGGGGAGGGGGGAGATGGTGCAGACGAAGGTAGAAGAGTAAGCCGCGACGAGGCCGCGGGTGGCGATGCCGACGACGAGGGGGCTGTTGTCGACGCGGATGGCGGAGGGGCCGTTGGTGGCGAGGGCGAGCTGGAAGG
>CAYMTH010000133.1:0-326 GCA_964393235.1 uncultured Solibacteraceae bacterium
CTCCCGGTACTTGACCTTGAGATTCAGGGTGGACTGCATGCGGGGAGACCGGGCGTCGCCGAGAATCGACCGGCCGCCGAGCGCGCGTGGGCCGAACTCCATGCGACCCTGGAACCAGCCGAGCGCCTTTTCCTCGCTGAGCGCCTGAGCGCAGGTATCTACAAGATCCTGGTCCGACGGCAGGACGGTGAAGCGGGCACCGGCCTCGCGCAACTGGGTTTCGATCTCCTGCTGGGAGAAGCCTGGTCCGAGGTAAGAGCCGAGCATGGAGTCGCCGGCGGGTGCCGGGCGGGGTTGCCCCCGGTGAAGGTGGTGTGCGGCGAGCG
>CAYMTH010000133.1:362-9867 GCA_964393235.1 uncultured Solibacteraceae bacterium
CCGCCGGCATCACCGGAAGCCGGTTGGATCCACAGGTTGCGGAAGTGGCCGTCGCGGAGGATTTTGCCGTTGGCGACGCAGTTGAGGGCGACGCCGCCGGCCAGGCAAAGGTTCGGGATGCCGAATTCGGCCGCCAGCGACCGGGTCATGCGGAGGACGATCTCTTCAAGCGCGGCCTGCACGGAAGCGGCGATGTCCATGTGGAACTGGGTCAATAGTTGTTCGGGCTTGCGGACCGGTTCGCCGAACAGCTGTTCAAAGCGGCGGTTGGTCATCCGCAGGCCGGCGCAGTAGTCGAAGTAGGACTGGTCGAGCCGGAAGGACCCATCGGGTTTGACGTCGATGAGGGACTGCAGGATCTTGTCCTTGAACCTGGGCTCGCCGTAGGGGGCGAGGCCCATGAGTTTGTACTCGCCGGAGTTTACCTTGAAGCCGGTGTAATAGGTGAAGGCCGAATACAGCAGGCCGAGCGAGTGGGGGAACTGGATTTCGCGGACCAGCTTGAGATCACGACCGCGGCCGATGCAGACTGACGTCGTTGTCCACTCGCCCACGCCATCCATGGTGAGGACGACGGCTTCGTCAAACGGAGAGGGGTAATAGGCGCTGGCGGCGTGGCTTAAGTGGTGTTCGGTGAACAGGAGTTTGGACGTCCAGTCGGCCGGACCGGCGACCTCCGCCATGGCCTTGGCCAGCAGATCCTTCTGAAACAGTTTTTCCCGGATCCAGAGCGGAAGCGCCATGCGGAACGAGGAAAAACCCTGGGGGGCGAAGGTGAGATACGTTTCCAGCAGCCGCTCGAACTTGAGAAACGGCTTGTCGTAGAAGACGACCGCGTCGAGGTCCTCGCCGCGGATGCCGGCCTGCCGCAGACACCAGTCAACGGCGTGGCGGGGGAACCGCGCGTCGTGCTTTTTCCGGGTGAACCGCTCTTCCTGAGCGGCACCGGAGATCCGGCCATCGACGAGCAGTGCGGCGGCGCTGTCGTGGTAAAAAGCGGAAACACCGAGAATTTTCATCGCGCGGGCCTAGAAAAGGGTGTAGATGAACGGGGCGATCGCCGAGCCCTGGGCGAGGATCAGCAGCGATCCGAAGATGAGTAGGATCAGCACAATCGGGATCAGCCAGAATTTCTTCCGGTGGCGGAGAAACGACCAAATTTCTTGCAGTAAGCTCATAGGAGATCCTCAGATCAAAACTGGTTTTTCATCGATTCCGGCGCCGGTCCTGGTGGATCGCGGGGAATCCAGTAACTGGAAGCGGCCGGGTCCCATCGCAGCGGCAGCAGTTTGGTGCCGAACATACGGAGAAGGAAGCCGAAAGGGGTAAAGACCCCGTAGAAGAGAATGGCGAGAAATACCGGCTGGGTGATTTTGGCCAGCAGCAGGCCGAAAGCGGTCCAGGCGCGGTTGAGCGGGGCCAGGACGGCGGGCAGAGCGAGGGCAAGCAGGAAGAACGTCGCCGACACGCCGGCCGCCCACCAGCGGACCGGTAAACCGTGACGCAGCGGCCAGAGGCATACGATCAGGAATACGCCGGCGAATACCAGGCCGAAATTGCGGTTGGTCGAACCGGTGGCCTCCATTTCCCGGGAGTGCAAGTCTTCATGAGCGAGGGCCAATCTTTTCTCTCCTTCCCAGTGTGGCGGTCACGGTGCGATCCGCTCGGCGATGATTTCGGCCAGTACACGGTTGCCGGTTACGTTCAGGTGCATATCCCGGTGATAGTACAATTCGCGCCCGGCGGCGCGCTGCCGCATCGGTTCGCGGGGATCGATGACGGGAATCCCCATCTGCCGGCAGTCGGCCAGGACGGTGGCGGCATAGTCATCCAAAAAGGCCCGGATCCCGGGTGTTTGGAAACTGGAATCGACGCTCTGCATGCTCCTTAGCGTTTCTTCGACAGTTTCGGGCTCAATCTGTATTTTTGCCGGGATCAAGAGCACGGTGAGACGCATCCGGTGCCGGGCGGCGGTTTCGGCGGCGAGCCGGATGGTCTCCCGGTGGGTCCGTTTGGCGCGCGGCAGCGTCGCTGGAAACGTCTGGAACCAGTGGTGTTGATTGAGCACCTGCGTGACGAACCCCAGGTCGAGCGCCGACAGCTTGCGGATCTCGTTCATGTAGCGGATCACGCGGACGGGCTGCGTCACCGGGGTGTCCACGTTATGCAGCAGCATACGGAATCTCGAGAAAGAGTAGAGGATATTGGGCCCCACGGCGGTGCGGACGATCGACGCGGTGCGGCTGCGGGCGATCGGACCGCCGGGGTTGTCTGGATCGGAAAAGACGATGAACTCCGGCCCGTGCTGACGGAACGAGCCGTCGGGCTGTTCGACCAGGTAAGGCCGGTCGTCGGTGCGGGTCATGTCGAGAAGGTCATTGCCGAGGTAGATGGCCAGGATGAGGTCGTCGGGCTGGAGCGGCACCATGTCGACCTCGGCGCGGCGCAGGGACTGGTAGGGAGAATAGCGGCCGATACCACCGTTGAGGACCTCGGCCGGATGAGACGGATCGCGCCGGGTGAGCAGTTCCTCGAGCACGTTGGGGTAGCTTTCCGTGTTGCGGCACCCGCCGGCGGTCTGGGAGTCGCCGACGACGGCGATGCGGCGCGAGCCGGGCGCCTTTCGATCGGCTGTGGGCGTGTCCTCGAAAAACTGGCGGTTGTTGGTCCGCATCAGCAGGTAGCCGTCCCCGTATTCCGGGAAGTGGCTCTTCATTTCGGTATTGGCCGGCTGGCCGCGGAATCCGAGTTCCCGGTCGCCCAGATTGTTGGGTTCCGGCACCTTCACGCCGGCCACCCACAGGCCCGCCTCCAGCAACAGGAGACAGAGGGCGGCGGCGACGGCCGACACGATCAACCCGATCATCCGCTGCCGGTTCATCCGTGTGCCTCCCGGTTGCGCGGCAGCAGGCCGCTGTCGAGGCCGCCCGAAAGCGTTTGGCGGTAGATCGCCGACATCGAAGCGATGCAGGCCTGCGGGGAGAACCGCTCCCGCATCGTCTGCCGGGCGGCGGCGGCCATCCGCCGGCGGCGTTCCGGGTCTTCGGCGAGCTCCCGCAGCCGGGCGGCGAGGGCGGGGGCGTCGCCGGAGGGAAACAGCAGGCCGGTATGGCCGTCGTCGACCAGTTCAGGATTGCCGCCGACACGCGAGGCGACCACGGCGCAGCCGGACGACATCGCTTCCATGAGCGAGTTGGAAAGGGCCTCGGAGCGGGACGGTTGCACGAAAATTTCCATCCGGCGCATCCACTGCTCCGGCGTGCGGGTCGCCGGCTCAAAGCGGCAGTCTTCCCCGAGGCCGAGTTCGGCGGCCAGCCGGCGCAACGGCGCGCCTTCCGGACCATCTCCGACCAGCGTCAACCGCGCTTCCGGACGGGTCCGGCGCAATTCGGCGAAGGCGCGCAGCAGGATGTCGACGCCCTTTTCCGGACGGAATCCACAGATGGTGCCGATGCGGAGTCCGCCGGCCTGATCGTCCGGCGCGGAGGCGGGCTGGAAGCGTTCCGTATCGACCGAGTTGTAGCAGAGGTGAATGCGGCCGGCCGCCACACCCTCCGCGATGAGGTGATCGCGCATGGCGAGGCAGTTGACGACGGCGCCGTCGGCGAGCCGGTCGGAAAACCGCAGCGCGGCGCGCTGCCAGCCCGGCGTCAGGTCGCGGCTGGCGCGCTGGCTGGAAAGGACGACGGGAACGCCGGCCGCCCTGGCCACCGGCACCAGGAAAATGTTCAGGGGCACGTCAAAGGAGTGAGCGATAGCGATGCGGTTCTCTTGCAGATACCGCCGGAAGCGCCAGGCGCGGGACAACAGATGGGCGGGCCGCTTGAAGGAGCGCAGGCCGATTTCGTAAAGCGGGATGCCGGCCTCGCGGATCTCCCGCAGCCGGATCCCTTCGGCGCGAAACACGGCGACGTGCGGCGTAAACTGGCGGCGGTCCAGCCGCAGCGCCGTCTCCGTCAACTGGCGCTCCGAACCGCCCAGATCGAGGTAATAACTGGCCAGCAGGATCGGGATGGGGGCCTGTGCCGGGCGCGGGCCCGATCCGGACGTGGGCGAAGAGAGTCCGGGCACTTAGACGTGTCTCCGCGGGGGGACCGGGAGCGCGGCGGGCAGCGGCATCCGCGGCGCGGGCGTGGGACGTGCCGGCGACGAAGCAGTCAGCATCTGCGCCCGGCGGCGTTCCACCAGCCGGTGGCTCGCCTCTCCTAACCCGGCCAGAACCGGGATGTACGGCAGATAGGCATTGCTGCCGAACATGCTGTTGAACACATAGCCGATCATAGCCAGTTCGAGGCACATCGCTACGTAATAGTTGTCGCTCCATCCCTCCATCTGCCGCCACATCCGCCGGGCACGGTCGACCCGCCGCAGCGCGGCGGCCAGAAAGAACCCGTACAGAAGCAGCGCGGGAAGGCCATTTTCACTCGCCACCTGAGTGAGCGTGTTGTGCGGGGCGAGCCACTTGGCGCGCCGGCCGCTGCTGATCGCGTCGCGATACTCGGCAGCCTGGAACTGACCGATTCCCACGCCGGTAAACGGATGAGTGAAGGCCAGCCGGACGCTTGTGAGAAACAGTTCGGTACGTGAACGCCGCGAGGCCTCCGCTTCGCCCTGGGCCCCGGTCATCTCGTCGTCGTTGCTTTCCACCAGCGTCATAATGCGCTGCATCGAATAAGCCGGCACAAACGGAAGAACCAGCATCAGGCTCAGCGCGCCGGCCAGCAGCACCTTCACCCGTACCTGCCAGGTAGACCACAGGATCCCCATGAGGCCGATCAGCACGATCGTCAACACACCGCTGCGGGAGCCGGTGCGCAGCACCAGCAGCAGCACCAGGCCGCCCACGCCGCCGGCCAGCAGCTGCATGAAGATCCCGGCGCCGGGACGGATCGCGCGGTACAACAGAAACGGAAAGCCGAACAGCAGCAGGGCCGCCAGATCGTTGGCGTTGCCAAGCGTACCGATTTCCATACTGAAACGGTCCTTGAGCGACTTTCCGAGCAGAAAGCTGATGACGGCGATCTGCAGTGAACACAGTCCCACCACCAGCCCGACCGTCTTCAGAAGGCGCATCGTCCGGGTATTGCCGCTCACCACGTAAAAGACAAGCAGCGAGGGCAGCCAGCTGCGCGTCAGAACGCCAAAACTAGCGCTCCGGTCGTAGCTGAACGGCAGCACAAACATCACCCAGCCGGTGAAAAGAATCAGGCTGATCGAAGTTTTCGAAAACAGAACCCGCCGGATCTCTCCGCCGGCAAAAACACAAAGGAACGCCGCGATTTTCAGCAATACCGGCCAGAGCGGCACGCGGATTCCACTGATGACATACAGAACTTCGGGCGCCCGGCTGCCGATCACAAATACATCCATAAGCAACAGCAACGCGATCAGCCAGGGCGTCGACTCCTCGACAAATCCGGGGGCGGTCTTTCCGGCCGGAGGAGCGGAAGCGGAAGCACCCCGTTGCCGCAATGGATACGGAAAAGCCCCCACGTTAGGGGACAAAGGGGTTCCAGACATAAAAAGCACCGTGGCGAAGCGTGGACCACTTCCCTCGTAGTGTAACATCGGCATAAACCGTGCGCTGCTTTAACATTCCTCACTATCCTTATGGAAAAGATCGGGTTTTTGTCTTATGGCCCTCCCGGTAGCTTCCCGGAAATGGACCGGAGCGGCGCTGCTTGCGGCCGCGCTGGCAATTCCTCTCGCGATTACCCCCGCCTATTTGGGGGACACATTCCGGTACGGCGTCGAGATCGCCGTGCACCGGTCAGGGCAGACAGCCCCCTATTGGGAGTTCGGGCATCTGCTGTGGCGTCCGTGGGGAAACCTGGGGGTGACGCTGTGCGGCGGCTGGCTGCAGGACCAACTGGGGGACAGTGAAACGCTGGCCGGGGCGCGATTTCTGATCGCGACCAGCTGGGCGGCGGGGGCGGCGGGACTGTTGTGGCTCGGCCTGCTGCTGGAACGGCGGCTGCCGCGCCGGGCGGCTTGGGCGGCGGCGGGCAGCTGCGCGGCGACCAACTCGATCCTGAACTACCAGCAGTCCGGCTCTCCGTATGTCACCGGATTCGCCTTCCTCACCTTGGCGCTGTACTTGCTGACGGCGCCCGGCCGGTGGCGGCCGGCGATGGCGGGAGCGGCTTACGCGATGGCCGTCTGCGTGTGGTTCCCCTACGCGGTCGTCGGGCTGGGCGTCGTGGCCGCGGCGTGGTGGTGGCGCCCGGAAGAGGAGCGGCGCGGCGCGGTGGCGCGGTTGCTGGCGGCTCTGGCGGCGGTCACGGCCGGCTGGTACCTGTATGCGGTCTGGCAGAACGGATTTCACTCGGTGGCCGAGATCCGGCAATGGGTGGCTGAGTCCGATAACGGGTGGAACCAACGGTTGAATCTGATCCGGGCCGTGACGGGCCTTCCGCGGGGATGGCTGGAGCTGGGGGGAGACACGGTCATTTTGAAGCGCTGGTGTTTTCGCGGTCCGTACAACGAGGCGGGGTTGTCGGAGCTTGCCGGAACGCTCGGCTGGAAACTGGCGGCCTTTTACGGGGGAATGGCGGGGGTGTTTGTGGGACTGTGGCGGAAGCGGGAGGCCAGGGAGTGGCGGTGGATCGCCGGTGGCGCGTTCGGGCCGTTGCTGGGATTTGCGTTATTTGTCTTCGAACCGAGCTCGGCGGAGCGGTTTTTGCCCGCTTTTCCCTTTCTTTTCGGCGCCCTGGGAGCGGTTTTTGCCGGGCGGGGATGGCCGGCGGCGCTGGCGGCGCTGCTGCCGGCGGCAATGTTGGTTGGCAATCTGGCGGCGCTCGGGGGGGCTGGAACGGAGAGGCGGGACGAGGCGGCGGCGCGGCTGCAGGCGGTGCCGGCCGGATCGAGGGTGATGCTGTTGAGCCTTCGCGACGGGATCTATCAGTCGGCCAACGTGGCTATTTTCGACCGGCGGCTGAACGACCCGCGGCGGCCGTTTACGGATGTGATCGAGATCGGATCGGTACGGGCCGGTAGCTGGCGCCGGGAGTTCTCCCGGCACGCGCGGAAGGCTTGGGAAGAGGGGATGGAGGTATGGATCTCCGAGCGGGTGTGGGCGGAGCGGCCGGCGCCGGAGTGGCAGTGGGTGGAAGGCGACGACCCGGCGGTCCGGTGGGTGGATCTGCCGGTCTTTTTCGCTACGCTGGAGACCGATCAGGCGGTACTGACGGGACGGGACGGGTTCCGGCGGCTAAAGCGCAGTGAGGGCAATCAGGCGCGGCTGGCCGCGCCCGGACCCTGACCGTAGAAGCTACTTGCTGGACCGATTTTTGTTTTTCCGGGCAGCCTTGATCGCTTCCGGTGTGCGCGGGGGAGACAGGAAACGCTGATCGGGGGGGACCCGATCGGCGGGCACGCCGGCGATGACCCCGGCGACCGAGTCTAGAAGGGACTGGATGTTGGCGCCGACATCCGAACCGTCGGTGGCGGCGCCGCGGAACTTGCTCGACTCGTCGAGGCGGAAATCCAGGTTGCCGCCGTCGAAGAAGGGAAGATCGTCGTAAGAGCGGAGGAAGAAGTTATCGGGCGGGCGGAGGTTGGGCTGCACGTCGATGAGGACGTTCTTGCGGATCTCGGCGCCCGGGAAGTAGTGCGCCAGCACGCGATCGCCGTTCGGAATTCCCTCTCCCACGACGCCATAGGAGCCGTAGGAAATGATGTTGTTGGTCATCCGGACGCCGCGGTGCGGCATGCCGTCGGCGACAAAGATGGAGCCTCCTTGGCGAACGATAGTGTTGTGGTCGATTTCGATCTCTTCGGCGCCGTTCAACATCTGGAACATGCGGCCGCCGCAGCCCCAGTGGCCGCCGATATCGTAAAAAAGGTTGTTGCGGACGGTCACGCGCCGGGTTTTCCCCAGACCGGCCCCCTTCTGCCAATCGTCGGTACCAAGAATATTGATGCCGCAACCGGCGTGGCGAATGATGTTGTTGGTAATTTGGATGTCCTCGACCACCGACTCGGGCACGGCGGCGTTTTCGGTTCGCACGGTAAGAACAATGGCGAAGCCGATCTGGTGGTGCTGCCAGGCGTACTCGAGAACGTTGGAATCGAGCGTCACTTTGCGCCCCATTTTGATCTCGAACAGGTTCTTCACCGACCAGGCCGTACCGGCAAACGAAGGGTCGGACTCGCGCCAGCTTAGCGGTTTCACGAAATGGTTGCGGCGGATTTCGATGTCGGAGGGCACCATGTTGAGAATGGAAGGCGTCGAGCCGCCGATGATGATGTTTTCGGCGGCACCCTCCAGGCGGTTATTCAGGATGCGGATCTGGCCGGGGCTGTTCCAGACGGCGATGGCCTGCGTATCGAGGTTGGGGCGCTTGAAGTCGGCAATATGGGAGTTGCGGACCTCCAGGTTACGGCCATTGAGAGCAAAGCCGCGCACGGAGCCGTTTTCCGCATCACCGTGAACGTAAACGCGATCGAAAACGATGGTATGAGGAAACTCCTCGACCGTTTTTTCCTGACCTGAGCCGATATTGACGATATTCCAGTTCCAGCGGCCCGGAACAACGCCGATTTCGATGCCTGTGATGCGGTAGTGGTGGGCGGCGCGTACCGTGCCGAGGGCCGGATCTGTGTTGTTGGACAACAGTTTGGGCATCTGCGCAGCGTGTTCGGGGGTGACACGCTGATCGCCGGGAGGGAGAAAATCGGTGTTCACCGGCCGGATATCGATCCAGCCATCGCCCTCCTTGGGGCCCAGGAACAGGTTGCCCGCATAGGTCACGCCATTTTCGAGCAGGATCGTGTCACCCGGCCGGGCTTTATTGACGGCGTTCTGCGGGTCCTCCCCGGCGCGAACCAGGAAAGTTTGGGGCCCTCCCGGATCGGTCGTTTGCGGTGCGGCGGCGCAGGAGCCGATGACCAGGACTAATAGGGGCAGACAACGGCGCATACAATTCATTCCTTAATCGCCTTCGGGGAAGTCGGGATCGTGTCAAGACCATAGTAGCCAACTCGGCCATCCGCCGGACGGGCGGCCGGGACATGCAAAAACGGCTTCTCGAACAAGAGATAGAACACGGCGCCGGCGGTAAGCGTTGCGGCCAGGGCGACGGCGAACAGCAGCGCGTAGAGCCAGGGGGTGGCGGCATCGGCTGGCAGCACCATGCGGGCCGCGAGACGGAGGCCGTGCAGGACCATGCCGTGGACCAGGTAGTAGGAGTAGCTGATATTGCCGGCCCAGCGCAGCGGATCGAGCGAAAAGAATCGCGCCAGCCAGCCGCGATAGAACAGTCCGTAGCCGACAAACCAGAAACTGGTAAAGAAGAAAAGGCCTGTGTAATAGCCCGGATTGACGTGAAAAACCGCCACCGGCCGGTTCGGATCGGCGACCAGCCAGCCGATCAGAGCGAGGTTGGCCAGAAAGGCCGCCACCGCCAGGCCCTCGCCCCAGCGGCTCAGAAAGCGGACGAGCAGACCGTTCCGGGCCGCCTCCCACAATACGCACCCGGCCAGAAACATGGTCATCCTGGGATGC
>CAYMTH010000134.1:0-1247 GCA_964393235.1 uncultured Solibacteraceae bacterium
ACGAGAATGGAACCGGGTGAATTTGGGCGCGTCTGTTAGGATGACACTGTGAGAATTCGAGTCCTTTTCTTCGGGATCCTGCGCGATCTGACCGGCCAGCGGGAGTGTGAAGTCGACGTGGCCGAGGGGCTGACGGCGGCTGGCCTTTTCGATCAGTTCGCGGCGAAGTTTCCGGCGCTCGAAGGGGCGCGGCGGAGCGTGACGGTGGCGCGGAACCAGGAGTTCGCCGATCCGTCGGTGGTGCTATGCGACGGGGACGAGGTGGCGCTGCTGCCGCCGGTGAGCGGGGGGTCGGGCAAGTGGATCCACGAGATCACGAACCCGGAGACGGGCAGTTTCTACGGTCTGACGCGGGAGCCGATCGACGCGGCGGCGGTGGCCCGGCAACTGCTGCAAGGGCGCGACGGCGCGTTTGTGAACTTCGAAGGCGTGGTGCGGAACAACACGAAGGGGCGGGCGACGCTGTACCTCGAGTACGAATGCTACGAGGCGATGGCGATCAAGATGATGGCGCAGATCGGCGATGAGATCGTGGGAGCGCACGCGGTGAGCCGGATCGCGATGCTGCACCGGCTGGGGCGGATGGAGATCGGCGAGACGTCGGTGGCGATCATCGCGTTCGCGCCGCACCGGAAGCCGGCGTTCGACGCGGCGCTCGAGGGGATCAACCGGTTGAAGAAGCTGGTGCCGATCTGGAAAAAAGAGTATTTCGCCGATGGGGAAGTGTGGGTGGACGGCGAGTGGGACGACAAACTGAAGACCCTATGACCTGGACGCGGCGCGCATTTCTGGCGGCGACCGGAGCGACCCTTGGCGCGCAGGAACAACCGGTGTTTCGCACCGACGTGAAGCTGGTGCGGTTGCTGGCGACGGTGAAGGACTTGACGGGCGCGCTGGTGGGGGGATTGGCGAAGGAGGACTTCTCGATCACCGACAACGGGGCGGCGCAGGAGGTGGCGGTATTCGAGCAGCAGACGGAACAGCCGCTGTCGGTGGCGATTCTGCTCGACGTGAGCGGGTCGACGGCGAAGGATATCCGGTATGAGACGGAGTCGCTGAAGAAGTTCGCGCGGGCGCTGTTCGGGTCGGGGAATCCGAAAGACCAGGCGGGGTTGTACGCGTTCAATCACGAGGTGATCAAGGCGTGCGGGTTCACGCGACGGCTGGGGCGGCTGGAGGAGGCGATGCGGGGGTTGAAGCCGGAGGCGGGAACGTCGTTGTACGACGCGATTCTGCTGGGGGCGGAA
>CAYMTH010000134.1:1257-4851 GCA_964393235.1 uncultured Solibacteraceae bacterium
GGGGTGGGGGGGGTGAAGGGGGGGGGGGGGCCGGCCGTTTTAGGCCGGGTGGCGGGGGGGGGGGGAAGGGGGGGGGGGGGGGGGGGGGCGGCGGGTGATGATCGTGATTACCGACGGCGGGGACACGACGTCGCGGAGCGACTTCCACAAGGCGCTCGAGGCGGCGCACAAGAACGACGCGGTGATCTATTCGATTCTGGTGGTGCCGATCGAGAACGACGCGGGGCGGAACATCGGGGGCGAGAACGCGCTGACGCAGTTTGCGACGGGGACGGGCGGGAAGGTGTTCCGGCCGTCGCTCGGGGCGGCGCTCGACCAGGCGTTCGATTCGATTTTGCGGGACCTTCGGACGCAGTATCTGCTGGGGTACTACCCGAAAAACGTGCCGCTGACGCGGAACCGGTTTCCCACCGTAAAGGTGGAAACGCGGAAGGCGGGATTGCGCGTGCAAACGCGGAGTGGCTATTATGGAGATTCCGCTCCGTAACCTTCCCCGGGATGGCATCCAAAGGCGCAAGTTCGAAGAAGAAGGCTCCTGAATCGACCTATCGGGAGGTCGAATATTGGAAGGATCTGATCGCGCGCCAACAGCCGGTGCGGGTTCGCCTGATGGACAATCAGGAGCATTCGGGCACGATCGAGTATTTCGATCAGGCATTCGTGCGGCTGACGCGGGTGGGGCAGCCGAATCTGTTCCTGTTCAAGCACGACATCAAGTACGTCTACGAAATCTGATTCATGGCATCTTTTCTGGAAACGGCGATCGAGATCGCGCGCGAGGCCGGCGCGGTGGTATCCAATCTGGCCGAGCGGCGGGTGCCGTTCGAGCGGAAGGACCAGTTTGACCTGGTGACGGAGGCCGACCGGGCGTCGGAGGCGTTGATCGTCGAACGGCTGCAGAGCCACTTTCCGGCGCACACGGTGGTGGGGGAAGAGGGCGGCGAGCGGGCGCGGCAGGGCGAATACTGCTGGTACGTCGATCCGGTGGACGGGACGACGAACTTCGCGCACGGGTTTCCGATGTACAACGTGACGCTGGCGCTGGAGCGGAACGGGGAATTGATCGCGGGGGTGGTGTTTGACCCGACGCGGAACGAGATGTTCGCCGCCGAAAAGGGCGGCGGGGCGTATTTGAACGGGCGCCGGATTCACGTGTCGCGGACGGCGACGGTGAACGACAGCCTGGTGGCGACGGGTTTTCCGAACCGGAAACGGCCGGGGAACATCAACATTCACTTTTTCTATCAGTTGGCAATGCTGAGCCAGGGGGTGCGACGGCCCGGAGCGGCCGCGCTGGACCTGGCCTATGTGGCCGCCGGGCGACTGGACGGATTCTGGGAATTCGGCCTGAACCCGTGGGATATGGCAGCCGGGATACTTCTGGTGGAGGAAGCCGGGGGGCGCTGTTCGGACATGAACGGCGGGCCGCGGCACCTGCGCGGGAAGCATATTCTGGCCGACAATGGCTTGATACACGAGGAGCTGCTGCAGATTTTCCGCGAGATATTCGCGGGAAGGTTCCGCTATCCGATCCCGCAAATCCAGGTAAGCGAGTAGGCAGCTTCGCCCATCGGGAGGCATGGCGAAGAAGGCCAGGGAGGGGTGTGCCCAAACGAAGAAACCGCAATAGGCGGTTTCCTTTCAATGAATTGGCATGATACCCTGAAGGGACTATATGCGTACCGTCGACTTGATCACCCGGAAGCGGGATGGCGAGGAACTTTCCCCGGAAGAGCTTTCTTTTCTTGTGGATGGGTATACTCGCGGGGAAATACCTGACTACCAGATGGCGGCGTTCCTGATGGCCACGTACTTTGCGGGCATGACGGATAAGGAAGTGGGGGTCCTTACCGAACTCATGCTGCGGAGCGGCGAGACCCTGGATCTGTCGGACATTCCGGGTCTGAAGGTGGACAAGCACTCGACCGGCGGCGTCGGCGACAAGACCAGTCTCATCGCGGCACCGATCGCGGCGGCGGCGGGTGCGAAGATCCCGATGATCAGCGGGCGCGCGCTCGGGTTCACGGGCGGGACGCTGGACAAGCTGGAAGCGATTCCGGGTTTCCGCACGAACCTGACGGTGGACGAGATCAAGGCGCAGGTGGCGAAGATCGGTCTGGCGTTTGCCGGGCAGTCGGCGCAAATTACGCCGACCGACGGGTTGATTTACGCGCTGCGCGACGCTTCGGGCACGGTGGAAAGCGTGCCGCTGATCGCGTCGTCGATCATGTCGAAGAAGCTGGCCGAGGGGATCGACGCGCTGGTGCTGGACGTGAAGGTGGGCGCGGGCGCGTTCATCAAGCGGCAGATTCAGGCGCGCGAACTGGCGCAGATCATGGTGGCGATCGGGCGGCGGCACAACAAGAAGGTCGTGGCGCTGTTGACGGACATGAACCAGCCGCTCGGGTATGCGATCGGCAACGCGCTGGAAATCATGGAAGTTTCGCAGACGCTGCAGAACGGCGGGCCGGTGGATTTGACGCGGCTTTCGCTGGAGCTGGCGGCGCGGATGATTCACCTGGGCAAAGTGACGGCGACGATCGACGAGGCGCGGGAACTGGCGCAGGCGAAGCTGCTGGACGGTTCTGGCTTCAAGAAGCTGAAGGAAGTGATCGCGGCGCAGGGCGGCAACCCGGTGGTGCTGGACCGCTTCGACCTGTTGCCGAACGCGACGGGGATGCGGGAGATCACGACGCCGCGCGGCGGCTACGTGGCTGGCATCGACGCGCAGTTGATCGGCCAGGCGGCGACGTTGATCGGCGCGGGCCGGGCGACGAAGGAAGACTCGATCGACCCGGCGGTCGGCGTGATTCTCGACGTGAAGATCGGCGCGAAGGTGGACAACAACACGGTGCTGTGCCGGTTGTATTACCGCGACGACGCGAACGTCGAAGAGGCGGCCGAACTCGTGGAAGACGCGTTCCGCATTTCGGCGTCGGCGCCGGAAGAGCGGGAACTGATTCTCGAAGTCGTCAGCTAAGCCGTTCACTCGTCTAAGTTATCCAAGGAGGCCCCATGGAGCGGTTTACCGGTCTGTTGGGACTCGTCGCGATTCTCGCGACGGCCTATTTGTTCTCGACCGACAGGAGCAAGATACAGCCGCGTTTGCTGCTGTGGGGCCTCGGCTCGCAGTTTTTGCTTGCCTTCCTGGTTTTGAAGACCGGGCTGGGTTATGCGTTCCAATCCGCTAGCATCGCGGTGAACGCGTTGCTAGAGTACGCCGAGGAAGGCAGTAAGTTCCTGTTCGGCCCGCTGGGCTCGAAGGCGGGGCCGTACGGCGTCGTATTCGCGTTTCAGGTGCTGCCGATCGTGATCTTCATCGCGGCGCTGTTCGCGGTGCTTTATTACTTCGGCGTGATGCAGTTGGTGATCAAGGGCATGGCGATCGTGATGCGGCGCGTGATGGGGGCGAGCGGCGCCGAATCGACGTGCGTGGCGGCGAGTATCTTCATGGGACAGACCGAGGCGCCGCTGACGATCCGGCCGTTTCTGGCGGGGTTGACGCGGTCCGAGCTGTTCACGATCATGACTTCGGGCATGGCGCACGTTTCGGGCGCGGTGATGGCGGCCTACGTGAAGATCGCGGGCGTGGAG
>CAYMTH010000134.1:4861-9464 GCA_964393235.1 uncultured Solibacteraceae bacterium
CTTTCGTAGACGAATTCGTGAAGAAGCCGGAAGATGTGAAGATCGCGGGCGTGGAGATTTCGCACCTGCTGACGGCGGTGATCATGACGGCGCCGGCGACGATTCTGCTGGCGAAGATGTTCATTCCGGAGACCGAAGAGCCGGCGACGGCGGGCGATGTGAAGATCGAGATCGAGAAGCCGGGCGTGAACGTGATCGACGCGGCGGCGCGAGGAGCGGGCGACGGCCTGCAACTGGCGCTGAACATCGGCGGGATGCTGATCGCGTTTCTGGCGCTGATCGCGATGGTGAACGGGATGCTCGGGTGGGTGCACGGGTGGGCGCCGTTTGTGCCGGAGTCGATGCAGAAGCTGTTCGGGCTGGTGTTTGCGCCGATCGCGTGGCTGCTGGGCGTGTCGTGGAAAGACGCGTCGACGGTGGGCAATCTGCTGGGGACGCGGCTGGTGTTGAATGAGTTCGTCGCGTTCCTGAATCTTGGCCCGGTGAAGGACCAGTTGGATCCGAAGTCGTTCGTGATCGCGACGTTCGCGCTGTGCGGGTTTGCGAACTTCTCGTCGATCGCGATTCAGGTGGGCGGGATCGGGGCGCTGGTGCCGTCGCGGAAGTCGGACCTGGCGCGGCTTGGGCTGCGCGCGGTGGCGGCTGGAACGCTGGCTAATTTCATGTCAGCCTGTATTGCAGGACTGCTTTTATGAACCAGAAATACATGGTCGACGTGGCGGTGGCCGCGCTGATGTCGAAGATTCATCTGAAGCCGGCGGTGGGGATCGTGCTGGGCAGCGGGCTGGGGGCGTTTGCGGAGGAACTGCGGGACCCGGTGACGGTGGATTATCACGACATTCCGCACTGGCCGGCGTCGACGGCGGTAGGGCACGCGGGGAAGCTGGTGGCGGGCTACATCGGCGAGGCGCCGGTGGTGGTGCTGTCGGGGCGGGCGCATCTGTACGAAGGCTACACGCCGCAGCAGGCGACGTTCGCGACGCGGGTGGTGGGGTCGATGGGCGCCCACTCGATGGTCATTACGAACGCGGCGGGCGGGATCAACCTGAGCTACAGCCAGGGCGCGCTGGTGGCGATAGGCGACCACATCAATCTGCAGGGCGTCAATCCGCTGACGGGGCCGAACGAAGATCACTGGGGGCCGCGGTTTCCCGATATGACGGAGGCGTATTCGATCGCCTACCGGACCGTCGCGCGGGAAGCGGCGAAGGAACTCGGCTTCCATCTGCCGGAGGGCGTCTATGCGGCGCTGGCCGGGCCGAACTACGAGACGCCGGCGGAGATCCGGTACCTGCGGGCGATCGGGGCGGACCTGGTCGGCATGTCGACGGTGCCGGAAGTGATCGTGGCGAACCACATGGGGCTGAAGGTGCTGGCGATTTCGTGCGTAACGAACATGGCGGCCGGGGTGCTCGATCAGAAGATCGACCACGAAGAAGTGCTGGAGACGGGGCGGCAGGTGCGGAGCCGGTTCACGGCGCTGCTGAAGGCCGTGGTGCCGCGGTTGCAGGGGTAGGGGAAGATGGACGCGTTGCTCGCAGCGGCGGTGGAGGCGCGGGAGAATTCGTTCGCCCCGTACTCGAAGTTCCGGGTGGGGGCGGCGGTGGAGCTTGCCGACGGGCGGATCGTGACCGGGTGCAACGTGGAGAACGCGAGCTACGGGTTGACGATCTGCGCCGAGCGCGTCGCCATCTTCAAGGCCGTCAGCGAAGGAGCGCGCCCGGGTGATTTCCGTCGCGTGGCCGTGTGCGCCGATACCTCGCGGCTGACGCCGCCGTGCGGGGCGTGCCGGCAGATCTTGTGGGAGTTTTGCGGCGACGTGCCGGTGACGCTGGTCAACCTGGCGGGCGTGACGCGTGAGTTTACGGTGGGGCAGTTGCTGCCGGAGGCATTCGATGATTCGCTGTTGGGTTAGCCTGGCGCTGGCGCTGGGCGTTTTCGCGGCCGAGCCGGTCGACTTGATCGTAAGCGGGCGGCAGGTGGTGACGATGGACGCCAAACGCCGGGTGATTCCGGGCGGGGCGGTGGCCGTAAAAGGCGAGCGGATCGTCGCTGTCGGGACGCGGGCGGAGATCGACCGGGCCTACAAGGCCAAGCAGAGGATCGACCGGCCGGACGCGCTGATCACGCCGGGGCTGATCAACACGCACACGCACGCGCCGATGAGCCTGTTCCGCGGGATCGCGGACGACCTGCGGCTGCAGGAGTGGCTGGAGAAGTATATCTTCCCGGCCGAGGCGCGGAATGTGACGCCGGAGTTTGTCCGGGCGGGGACAAATCTGGCGGTGCTCGAGATGTTACTCGGGGGCACGACGACCTACACGGACATGTATTACTTCGAGGAAGTCATCGGCGAGGCGACGGCGGCGGCGGGGATGCGGGGCGTGCTGGGACAGACGGTGATCGGGTTCCCGGTGCCGGACGCCAAGACGCCGCAACTGGCGCTGGCGCGGAGCGAGGCGTTCCTGAAGCAGTTCGCCGGGCACCGGCTGATCACGGCGGCCGTGGCGCCGCACGCGCTGTACACCAATAGCGACGAGACGTTGAAGGCGACGCGCGCGCTGGCGAACAAGTACGGCGCGCCGCTGCTGATCCATGTGGCGGAGACGAAGCGCGAGTTCGACGAGAGCAAGCAGAAGCGGGGCTTGTCGCCGGTGGAGGCGCTGGCGCGGCTGGGCGTCTTCGACGGGCGCACGGTGGCGGCGCACGGAGTATGGCTGGAAGACGGCGACATCGCGACGCTGGCGAAGAAACAGGTGGGTGTCGCGCACTGCCCGTCGAGTAACATGAAGCTGGCGAGCGGCGTGGCGCCGCTGCCGAAGTTACTGAAGCTCGGCGTCGCGCTGGGGCTGGGGCCGGACGGGCCGGCGGGATCGAATAACGATTTCAACTTATTCGAGGAGATGGACCTGGCTGCTAAGTTGCAGAAGGTATCGACGATGGACCCGGAGGCGCTGCCGGCGGAGACAGCGTTCGCGATGGCGACGATCGGCGGGGCGCGAGTGCTGGGGATGGAAAAGGAGATCGGGTCGCTCGAAGCGGGTAAGCGGGCCGACCTGATCGCGGTGCGGATGGACGCGCCGCACGCGTGGCCGATGTTCAACGTATACTCGCAGCTTGTCTACGCGTTAAAGGCGTCAGATGTGAGTGACGTGGTGGTGAACGGGCGCATGCTGGTGCGGGAACGGCGGCCGCTCACGCTTGACAAGGCGAGGATCCAGGCCGAGGCGGAGCGATACCTCGGCGTCATCCGGAAGAGCCTGCAATAGGGAAAACCCTGACCCACGATTGCCTGAGTCGGGTATCGGGACAAACCTAGAACTGTCTTACGAGAAGTTTATCCGCGGTTCCGCACTCCCTCTGTGAAGCGGAAAACAAGCGGTCCCCGGCGTCCCCCGCAGTCGAGGTGGATGACGAAGAGAAGCGCGCCAATCATCCGCGAGGGAGAGGACCCCAATGAAACGCACTTTATTCGGCTCCGGCCTGTTGGCACTGGCCGCGAGTATCTCTTTGCATGCCACGACACTTACGTTTACCGACCAGGCGCAATGGTCGGCGCAGGTGATTAATCTGACCAACTTCGACGGGGGATCGCTGAGCCCCGGGCAATTCCAAGTGTACGGTACCTCGGGCGGCCTGGTGGTCGCAGACCTGCAGATCCTCGGGTTGATGGCCACAAACGGCAACCCGTGGTACGACCTCGTGATGATCAATGCCGGGCCGACGCAGCCCTACTACGACTGGGGGAGCGGCACGATTCTCCGCAGCGGGGACAGGGCGACCAACATCACCGCGGCGGTTCGGCTGAACTTCAGCACGCCCGTGAGCGCATTCGGGTTCAACTATGGCGGCGGCGGCGGCGACACGTCGATTACCATCGCTCCGGTCGGCATGACTCCCATCGACGCTGTGGCGCTGGCGCGGCCCAACTACCGCTTTTTCGGCGTCGTGAGCGACTCGCAGACGTTTACGTCGGTTAACATCATCGTCAACACGATGGACCGTTATCTGGTGCTCGACAACATCGCCCGCGGCAGCTACAATCCGCCGGCGGCGCCGCCGCCCCCGCCACCGACCGAAACGGTGGAACCCGGAACGCTGCTGCAACTGGCGCTTGGGTCCTGCCTGATGGCGCTGGCCCGCCAGCGGGTGGGGGGAAAGGCTTAACCAGAACTCGATTTGCATTCCTCCGAAGGCGACCAAGCCATGCCGCGAGCGCGTTTCTGACGCCCTCGCGGCGATTTTTTTCGGGCCGCACTGATAAAATTAGGGACGCACCATGCGGACTGCACTATCCCTATTGCTGGCGCTCGCGCTGCTTCCCGGAGCGGCCGAGGCCCAGAAGAAGAAGAAAAAGAAGAGCGAGGAGGAGATTACACAGACTCTCGAAGTGATCCCCGATCCGCCGCCGGCAATCGCCGTGGAGACGGCGCGCGTCGAGTATCTGGTGTCGCCGCTGTCGGGCAAAGGACTGCTTTCGCAACAGGTGCGGGACGCCTTGAAGGCGCTGCGTTCTCAGGCCGGGGGACGCGCGATCGTCAAAATCCGGGCGTTCGTCGCGGGCACCGGGGATCAGCGCCGAGTGCAATCGATCGTCGCCGAG
>CAYMTH010000134.1:9474-9809 GCA_964393235.1 uncultured Solibacteraceae bacterium
AAAAAGCAGCCGATTCCGGCTGTATCGACGGTCCAGGTGGGACAGTTGCCGATGGAGGGCGCGCAGGTGGTGCTCGAAGCGGTGGTCGCCGCGAAAAAACCGGTGAACCCGAACGGCCTCGGGTTTCTGAGCGGGATGGGAGGCGTCGGTGCGGACGGGCCGGAAAAGCTGCTGCCGATGCTCGACAAGGCGATCGCGGACCTGACGAAGGCCGCGAAATTCGCCGGGGCCGAACCGGCGGACGTGATGCGGGTGACCTGCCTGCTTTCGGCGCTTGATTCGATCGGCGAAGTGCGGACGCGGGTAGCGGCGGCGTTCCCGGGAGCGGTACTGAC
>CAYMTH010000135.1:0-2893 GCA_964393235.1 uncultured Solibacteraceae bacterium
GGGGGGGGGGGGGGGGGGGGGGGGGTGGCCGGGTTGCGGGGGGCGGGGGCGGCGGCGGGGGCGGGGGGGGGGGGGGGGTTGGCCTTTGCCTACGGGGATCATGTATGGCGGACGGAAGATAACGGGCGGAGCTGGCGGAATCTGACGCAGTGGAAGCAGACCTCGCTACTGGGTGGGCCGGTGAGCGAGGCGGCGGTGCGGCCGGGGGTGCCGGAGGAGATCGCGGTTTCGACGGCGACGGGGGTATGGAAGTCGGCCGACGGGGGCTTGACGTGGACGAGCTGGAACGCGGGACTGCCGCAGTTGCCGGTGCGGCGGATCGTGAGTTTGCCGCGGGAGACGGAAGGGTTCCGGGTGGCGATGCTGGCGCCGCCGACGATGACGCCGGCGGTGTTTGAATGGGCGCCGGGCGAGAAGACGGCGTGGCAGGCGGTGCCGGGGCATCTGCTGCGGGAGCAACTGGCGCGGACGGCGCTGTCGCGGGAGTTTGGATCGACGGTGACGGCGCTGGCTTACAGCGGCGACGTGGTTTATGCCGGGACGCAGGACGGGCGGGTTTATGTTTCGCTCGACCGGGGGGAGCGGTGGCTGCCGCCGGCGCAGAACCCGGGGGCGACGGTGGAAGGTTTCGCGCTGGACACGCGGGAGCCGCGGCGGGCGATTGTGAGCCTGGCGCGGGCGGAGGCGGGTCCGGTGGTGCTGCGGACGACGAACGGCGGGCTGATCTGGGACGACATTACGGCGAACCTGGGGCAGGCGGCGGTTTATGGGGTGACGGCGGATTTCGGGTCGGGCGCGGTTTACGCGGCGACGCCGGGCGGGGTTTACTGGACGGCGGTGGATCTGACGGCGATGGGGCCGGCGACGGCGTGGCGGAAGATGGGCGGGGATCTGCCGGAGGCGCCGGTGTTCGACGTGAAGCTGGACGCGCTGGGGCAGACGCTGTACGCGGCGGTGTTCGGGTACGGGATCTATGCCGAGGCGGCGGCGCACCGGCAGCGGGAGATCCGGATTGTGAGCGCGGCGGCCTGGGCGGCGCGGGCGGCGGCGCCGGGGGCGCTGTTGAGCGTGATGGGCGGGCAGGTGCGGAGCGCGCGGGCGGGGCAGCGGCCGGTGGTGGTGCTGAGCCGGACGGAGCGGGAGACGCAGATTCAACTGCCGTTCGACCTGGAAGGGGCGACGGTGGACCTGGCGCTGGAGGGCGAGGGCGGGCTGGTGCGGTCGAATTTACGGCTGGCGGCGGCGGCGCCGGCGATTCTGGTGGACCGGGACGGGACGCCGATGGCGATGGACGGGGCGACGGGGGCGCTGCTGGACGCGGGGAACCCGGCGCGGGCGGGTGCGACGGTGCAGATATTGGCCAGCGGGCTGGGGCGGGTGACGCCGTCATGGCCGGCGGGCGTGGCGGCGCCGATGGGCGAGAAAGCGCCGGCGGTGGTGGAACAGGTAAAAGCGTATTTGGACGGGTCGCCGGTGGAGGTGATCCGGGCGACACTGGCGCCGGGGTACATCGGGTATTACCTGGTGGAAGTGCGGTTGCCGGAGATCGTCAATGCAGGCGCGGCGGAGATTTTCCTGGAGGCCGGCAACTCTTCGACCAACAAAGTGCGTCTGTACATTGAACCATGATGGGGAGTCGCTACATGAACCGAAGAGATCTGCTGCTAGGTGGATTGGGCGTCCTGCCGCTGTTGGGGCAGGAGCAAAAGAAAGGCGAAAAGCTGGCGCCGTACTATCCGACGCCGGAGATCATCGTTGAAAAGATGCTGACGCTGGGCGGGGCGAAGAAAGGGGAGAAGGTCTTCGATCTGGGGAGCGGGGACGGGCGGATCGTGATTATGGCGGCCGAGAAGTTCGGGCTGAACGCGGTGGGGGTGGAGTACGACCGGGACCTTTACGCGCAGAGTTCGGACCGGATCCGGCGGATGGGGCTGGCGGACCGGGCGCGGATCATCCACGGGGACATGCTGCAGCAGGACTATTCGTCGGCGGATCTGATCACGGTGTATCTGCTGCCGGTGGCGAACGATAAGCTGCGGCCGATTCTGGAGCGGCAGTTGAAGAAGGGCGCGCGGGTTGTGGCGCACGACTTCGAGGTTGGCGGCTGGCGGGCGGACAAGACCGAAGTGGTGGAAGACGACGGCGAGGGCCGGAGCCACACGCTGTACCTTTACCGGCGGTAGAGGGCGGGGCGATTCCGAAAACGAAACCGGCCGCGGCGATCTCTCGCCGCGGCCGGTTCCTTTTGTGGGGTTGAGTTACTGGACGTGGACGGTGACGCCGGACTGGCTGGCGACCCCGCCGACGGTGACGACGAGGGGCTGCGGGCCGGAGGCGGCGGCGGAAGGAACGGTGGCATTGACCTGGAAGAGGCCGGTGGTGGCGCCGGGGGCCTGGCCGGCGAAGGCGACAGGGGCGGGCTGGCCGCCGATGGTGACGGTGGTGGCCGCGTTGGCGACGCCGTTGCCGGTCATGTAGATGGCGACGATGCTGCCTTTCGGGGCGGGGGCGGAGGCGCCGTTGATGGCGCCGGCCTGGTTGACGATGGCGCCGGGGCCGGTGCCCGAGGCGTTGAGGGTGAAGATGCCGGGGGCGGCGGCGGCGACGGGCTTGGTGAAGGCCGTCGAGGTGACCGAGCCGTAGGCGGCCTGGATGGAGGTTTGCGTCTTGCCGGCGATGGAGGCCGGGACGACGACGCCAATCTGGCCGGCGGTGGCGTAGAGGATCTGGGCCTCGGCGCCGTCGAAGTTCATCACGCAGGTGGCCGAAGCCTTGATGCCCATCTTGTGTTCGATGGAGCCACAGCCCAGGCTGTTCTTCGCGCCCAGCGAGCCGTCGGCATTGACCATCACCTTCGGCACAATGAACAGCGAAATGCCTTTCGGGCCGGCCG
>CAYMTH010000135.1:2903-6067 GCA_964393235.1 uncultured Solibacteraceae bacterium
GATCTGGGCCGCGGCGCCGTCGAAGTTCACTTTGAGGCCGCCGAGGCCGAGGTTGGCGCCGAAGATCGTGGCGATCTGGCCGGGGGCGATGGCGCCGGTGGAGTAACTGGCGGCGTTGACGGCGGCGGTGACGGTGGGCGCGGCAACGGTCCCGACGACCACGCTGACCGGGATGACAACGGGGTCGGCGCCGGCGAGGTAGACGTTGAGCGTGCCTTCGTAGGCGCCGGCCGTCAGGTTCTTGGCGTCCACCGAGACGGTGACAGAGCCGGGAAGCATGCCGCTGGCGACGTTGAGCTTGAGCCAGTTGCCGCCGGTGCGGGTGGAGGAGTAGACGGAGTAGGACGGCGGGGTGTTGACGCCGGTGTACTTGAGGTCGACGGTCTGGGCGGCGGGGTCGACGCCGGGGGCCGTGGTGAAGGTGAGGCGGTTGGAGGAGGCGGAGAGGGCGGCGGAGGGGAGGGTGGTCTGGGACTCGAACTGGGTTTTGAGCCAGGCGACGCGGGACTCGATGAAGGGCTGGAGGCCGGGGCCGGTCTGGCCGCCGAAGCCGCCGCCGGGCTGACCGGGCTGGCCGCCGCCGGTGGCGGTGGAGGTCATGGCGGCGTCGAACTGGTCGAGGGTGTTCAATTTGTTCGGGTCGTCGATGAGGTGGGGGCGGATCATGGAGCGGAGCGTGTTGGCGCGGGCGACGAGCTTGGCCGGGTCGTAGCTGCGCTCGAGGATGCTCTTGTAGATCTGGCGGTAGCGCTCCTTGTACTCGGGGATTTCCCAGAGTTTGGAGGCGAGGGGGCGGCCGGTGGTATTGACGGCGGTACCGCCGCCGGGCTGGGCGCCGGGCTGGCCGCCGGGCTGGCCGCCGGGGGGCAGACCGCCGGGGGGCAGGCCGCCACCGCCGCCGCCGGGGCCGCCGGTGGTTTGCACGTACTCGGTGGCGAGCTGGGTGGAAGATCCGCCCTGGGCGCCGCCGCCTGCGCCGAAGGCGCCGAAGGCGAGGCTGGGATCCCAGACGATCCAGACCCATTTGTTGTCCGACGGGCGGCGGTAGATGTTGAAGTTCTGGCCCATGCCGACGTAGCTGTCGAGGTTGACGGTGGCGTTGTCGAGGGCGATGGCGGTGAGGAAGCTGTCGATGTCCATGATGGGCTCGAGCTTGGCTTTGAGTTCGGCCGCGAGGGTTTCGCCGATGATTTTGCAGAGGGCGATCAAGTCGGTCCAGTCGTCGGCTTCCTCGTTCGTCTGCTTTTCCCAGACCTGCTTGTAGACGGCTTTATCTTCGCCGAGGTAGTTGAAGACGGCGCCGATGTTGCCCTTGTACATGTTGCCGGTATCCTCTTTCGAACCGTAGTAGTTCTTGAGGAAGTCGGAGTTGACGACTTCGCCGAGGAGGTAGAGGCCCCAGTACTGATCGTTGATGTAGAGGGCGGCGTAGTTGGTGCGGGGGGCCTTCAGGCCGAGGGCGGTGGCCATTTCATAGTAGAGCGGCTCGCGGACGAGGCTGGCGTCCATGAAGCCGTTGCTGAGGTTGAAGGCGCCGATGCCTTCGATCTTCTGGCCCTTCACGAACTCGTTCGTCTTAATGCGGAAGGGCTTTTTGTTGGTGCTGACGCGGTAGCTGGAGTTGCCCTTGAAGCGGACGCCGACGGAATCGAACTTGTAGGGACCCCATTCGAGGGAGCCTTCGAGATAGGTAGCGTCCTCTTCGGTACCCAGGTAGTTGTTGGTGAGCTGCTGCCAGAAGTCGGCCTGTTTGAAGCGGAGGCGGATTTCGTGGACTTTGTCGCCGGACCAGGCGGGGTGCGGGGGTGGACTTTGCGCGGCGGCGGCGAGGGCGGCGAGCAGGAATAGAAGTGCGTTTTTCATTGTCCTGAAACGGTAAACGCCGCCCGGTTGGGCGGCGTTGCGGGAGCGGACGGGACTTTGCACTTCTTTACGAAGGCCGGGATTACTCGACGCGGTAGTTGGGGGCTTCCTTGGTGATGATGACGTCGTGGACGTGGCTTTCGCGGAGGCCGGCGGGGCTGATTTTGAGGAACTTGGAGTTGGCCTGGAGTTCGGGGATGGTGGGGCAGCCGGTGTAGCCCATGCCGGCCTTGAGGCCGCCGACGAGCTGGAAGACGAGTTCGGAGAGGGGCCCTTTGTAGGGGACGCGGCCTTCGATGCCTTCGGGGACGAGCTTGCCTTTGCCCTGGTCGCCGTAGCGGTCGGCGGAGGCGCCGGTCATGGCGCCGAGGGAGCCCATACCGCGGTAGGACTTGAAGGTACGGCCCTGGAAGAGGATGGTTTCGCCGGGGCTTTCGTCGACGCCGGCGAGGAGGGAGCCGATCATGACGGAGTCGGCGCCGGCGGCGATGGCTTTGGTGACGTCGCCGGAGTACTTGATGCCGCCGTCGGAGATGAGGGGGATGCCGGCTTCGCGGCAGGCGCGGGCGGCTTCGGTGATGGCGGTGATCTGGGGGACGCCGGCGCCGGAGACGACGCGGGTGGTGCAGATGGAGCCGGGGCCGATGCCGACTTTGACGCCGTCGACGCCGAGGGAGATGAGGTCGCGGGCACCTTCGTAGGTGCCGACGTTGCCGGCGATGAGGTCGACGTCGGGGAGGGCGTGTTTGATGGCTTTGACGGCGTCGAGGACGCCCTGGTGGTGGCCGTGGGCGGAGTCGATGGCGAGGACGTCGACTTTACGCTTGATGAGTTCCTGGGCGCGTTCGAGGAAGTCCTTGGTGGAGCCGACGGCGGCGCCGCAGCGGAGGCGGCCCTGGGAGTCCTTGGCGGCGTTGGGGTACTTCAGCTTCTTCTGGATGTCCTTGACGGTGATGAGGCCCTTGAGGAAGTAGTTTTCGTCGACGACGAGGAGTTTTTCGACGCGGTGTTTGTGGAGGATCTGTTCGGCGTCTTCGAGGGTGGTGCCGACGGGGACGGTGATGAGGTTTTCGCGGCCCTGGGTCATGCGGGTGGAGACCGGCATGGAGAAGTTGGTTTCAAAGCGCAGGTCGCGGTTGGTGAGGATGCCGACGAGTTTGCCGTCGGCCAGGGTGACGGGGACGCCGGAGATGCGGAAGCGCTTCATGAGGTCGAGCGCGTCGGTGATGGGCTGATCGGGGCGGATGGTGACAGGGTCGACGATCATGCCGGATTCGGAGCGTTTGACCTTGTCGACCTCT
>CAYMTH010000135.1:6077-6300 GCA_964393235.1 uncultured Solibacteraceae bacterium
CGATGGACATGTTGCGATGGATGATGCCGATGCCGCCCTGCTGGGCGAGGGCGATGGCGAGGTGGGACTCGGTGACGGTGTCCATGGCCGCCGAGAGGATGGGGATGTTGAGGGGGATCCTCTTCGTCAGGAGCGTGCGCGTGTCGGCGTTCGCGGGGAGAACCGCGCTCCGGGAGGGGACGAGGAGCACGTCGTCGAAGGTCAGGCCTTCCATCAACTTTTC
>CAYMTH010000135.1:6310-9803 GCA_964393235.1 uncultured Solibacteraceae bacterium
GCGGCGTGGGTAATCCTCATTCTACGACACGCGGGCGGGGCGGGCGGTCTGTTAAAATAGCGAAGAATCTGATTTGGAATAGGAGTTTCCGTTTTGTTTATTAACGCCACCTCTTTGCGCGCGGGCATGGTGATCAAGTTCAACAACGAACTGCACAGCATTTTCGCCTTCACCCACCGTACGCCCGGCAACCTGCGCGCGTTTGTGCAGGTGAAGATGCGCAATCTGCGGTCTGGATCGATGTTCGAACACCGGTTTGCGTCGGAAGACAAGGTGGAGAAGATCGCGCTGGACGAGCAGGAAGTGGAGTTCCTGTACCGGGAAGTGGACACGTACCACTTCATGAACACGGAGACCTACGAGCAGTACGAATTCGGCGAAGACGTGCTGGGCGAAGCGGCGCAGTACCTGACGCCGAATTTGAAGCTGAAGATCGAGTTTTACGAAGAGAAGCCGGTCGGCGTGGAACTGCCGGCGGCGGTGGCGATGAAGGTGATCGAAACGGAACCGGGGCTGAAGGGCGCGACGGTATCGAACGTCGGCAAGCCGGCGAAGATGGAGTCGGGGCTGGTGGTGCAGGTGCCGGCGTTCATCAACGAAGGCGAAGTGATCCGGGTTTCGACGACGACGGGCGAATACCTGGAACGCGCGTAGTTTCCGGCCTGATCGAGTTTGCAGAAGCGGCCCGCCAATGGCGGGCCGTTTTTCGTGATTTTCGCCTTTTTTACGATAGCGGCTCGCTATAGTAGAGCCTATGAGGAGTCTTTGGGCGGGAGCCGTCGTGTGTCTCGCCTTGTCGGGAGCGGAGCCGAAGCCGCTCGATCAGGCGTCGATGCAGGAGGCGCTGCACCATTACGTGCGTGCGGTGAATGATTGCGACCAGAAGGCGGCGCTGGAGGTGACGCACGAGTTGTGGGTGCGGGCGCCGGGGATGGGGCCGGTGCTGGAGGCGCGGCTGGACCCGAAGGGCGGCAAGTGCGGGCCGGCGGATCCGCCGGTGGAAGTGACGATGATCGCGCGGATCTTGCGGCACGCGACGCCGGACGTGGTGATCGGGGACGGGTTTTTCCGGACGATCCGTCGGCCGGGCGGGGACCGGGCGGGGCGGATTTACGTCACGTTCGTGCGGCGGGAGACGGGTTGGAAGCTGGTGAACCTGCGACTGCACGCGCTGGAGTTCGAGAAGCCGTACCTGGGCGTGCCGGTCACAGAGAAGCATGAGAAATCGGGCGCGGACGGTTGGGTGACGCTGTTCGACGGGACGTCGACGGACAAGTTCCTGGACGTTTCGGGGGCGCCGTTTCCGTCGCTGTGGAAGATCGAGGACGGGACGCTGCGGGCGGTGGCGGCGCCGTTCGGGCGGAGCCTGCGGACAAAGGACACGTATCGCTCGTTCGAGCTGCGGTTTGACTGGAAGACTTCGGCGAAGGGCAATTCGGGGGTGAAGTACCGGCTGTTTTATCTGATGGACAGCCGGGTGTCGGACGGGGCGGGGTATGAGTACCAGCTGGCCGACGACGCCGGGGACCCGGGGGCGGCGCAGTTTCCGGTGGAGCGGACGGGGGCGCTGTACAACCAGTTTCCGCCGAAGGGGGCGCGGCCGCGGCCGGTGGGCGAGTGGAACGAGAGCCGGCTGGTGGTGCGGGGGCGGACCGTCGAGCACTGGCTGAACGGGGACCTGGTGATGACGCACGAGTGCGAGTCGGCGCCGCCGGAGGGACCGATCCTGCTGCAGCACCACGGGGCGGATTTCTGGTTCCGGAACCTGCGGGTGCGGCGGCTGGATTAGAGGGCGGCGAGGATGGCCGCTTCCTGCGACGGGAGCACGGTGCGGAGGTCGAGCAGGAGGCGGCCGGCGTCGACGCGGGCAATGATGCCGGCGGCGCGGAGTTTGCGTTCGAGCTTGTGGGCGGGGCCGGCGAGCGCGATGAGGTAGGTAGGTAGAGACTGATCGGGGGTGGAGCCGCCGCCGATGACGGATTCGCCGGGGAGGACCTCGGCGCCGGGGATACGGGCGGCGAGGGCTTCGGCGCGGGCGCGGATCTGAGCGGCCGTGAGGCGGATCATGGCGAGGGCGGGGATGGCGTCGAGGTCGTCGAGGAGGATGGCGCGGAGGGTCTGCTCCATGGCCTGGAGTTGGAGCTTGTCGAGGCGGAGAGCGCGGTACATGGGGTTGCGGCGGATGACGGCCAGGAGGTCGGGGTGGCCGGAGATGTAGCCTGCCTGGGGGCCGCCGAGGAGTTTGTCACCGGAGAAGGTTACGACGTCGATGCCGGCGTCGATGCTGTCGCGGACGACGGGTTCGTTGACGCCGTAGGGGCGGAGGTCGACGAGGGCGCCGGAGCCGAGGTCCTCGTAGACAGGGAGGCCGAGGGAGGCGAGTTCGGCGAGCGAGGGCTTGGCGGTGAAGCCGGTGATGTGGAAGTTGGAGGGATGGACGCGGAGGAGTAGGGCGGTGCGGGGGGTGATGGCGTTGGCGTAGTCGGCGAGGGTGGTTTTGTTGGTGGCGCCGACCTCGATGAGTTTGACGCCGGCGGCGCGCATGATGTCGGGGATGCGGAAGCCGTCGCCGATTTCGATGAGTTCGCCGCGGCTGACGATGACTTCCCTCCCCTTGGCGAGGGCGTGGAGGACGAGGAAGACGGCGGCGGCGTTGTTGTTGACGGTGAGGGTGGGGGCGCCGGTGAGGCGTTCGAGGAGGGGACCGCAGTGGTTGTCGCGCTTGCCCCGTTTGCCGGTGGCGAGGTCGTACTCGAGGTTGGAGTAGCCTTCGATGGGGGCGACGGGGGTGAGGGGGGCGCGGCCGAGGTTGGTGTGGAGGACGACGCCGGTGGCGTTGATGACGGGGCGGAGGCTGGGCTGGCCGAGGGCGCGGAGGCGGGCGGAGGCGGTGTCGGCAGGGACAGGGGCGGGATGGCCGGCGAGGATGGCGGCGCGGGCCTCCGCGATGGCCTGCTGGGCTTCGCGCTTCAGCAGGCCATGGGGGTAATGCGGGAACGCCGGGCGGAGGACGGCGAGGAGGATTTCGACCGAGGGGAGGTCGCGGAGTTCCATTGGCTATTTGCCGAGCATCGGGAAGAGGCGGCGGATTTCGTCGTCGGAGGGACGGCGGCCGTACTCGCCGATTTCAAACGATTCGGCGTATTTGATCTGGGCGGCGCGATCCTTGCCGTACCATTTTTCGGCGACGGCGCGGGCGGCGGGGGTGATGGAGAAGGGGCGGCGGGATTTGAGCCATTCGCGGCGGGCCTTGGGGTCCTTGGGCACTTCGTTGATGCGGCCGTCGACCCAGGCGAGCCATTCGTAGAACTGGGAGACGTGGGCGTCCATGCCATCGATCTTCTTTTCGTAGGTGGAGGTGATGTCGACGACGACGTCGGGGGTGAAGGGGTTGGGCTTCTGGAAGTTGTCGGAGTAGTAGAGGAAGACGGGGGGTTTCTGGAGCGGCGGGGTGCCGGAGCCGACGTTGGGGACGACGACCATGTAGGCGGCG
>CAYMTH010000136.1:0-9791 GCA_964393235.1 uncultured Solibacteraceae bacterium
TTCATAGGAACTCCGACCCGCGCACCGGCACCGGCGTGAACGAAAGCGCCAGAATCGCCAGCGCCAGTATCGCCAGCCGCAAACGCCCGCCGCCCACCGGGCCCTCATCGATAATCGGCGGATGGCGCAGCCCGGTCCACAGGAAGAACCCCGCCCAGAGAATCCAGCCCACCCACCCGAAGATCACGCCCACCGCCGCCAGCACGACCGCGAAGATCTGCGACAGCCGCCGGTGCCGCCGCCCGAAGAACGCATACAGAATATGGCCTCCGTCCAACTGCCCGATCGGCAGCAGGTTCAGCGCCGTCGCCAGCAGTCCCACCCAGGCCGCGCGCGCCACCGGATGAAGATAGAGGTCCGCCGCTTCGACGCCCGGAAACACCAGATGCGCCGCCGCCCACAGCAGCAGCGGCGAGCCGAACACCAGGTCGCCCTGCTCGGCGATACCCGGCACCACTTTCGAATAAGCCAGCCCCACGCCCAGCGCCGGCACAAGGAAAGCGAACCCGGCCAGCGGACCAGCCACACCGACGTCGAACAACTCGCGCCGCGAGAAGATCGGCTCCCGGATCTTGATGAACGCCCCGAACGTGCCTATCAGAGTCGGCGCCGGCAGAAAGTAGGGAAGCGTCGCGTCGATCCGGTGAAACCGGCACGCCAGGAAATGCCCCAACTCGTGGGCCATCAGGATCGACAACAGCGTCAGCGAAAACGGCAACCCGGCCGCCAGCAGCGACGGCTGCCGCCAGATCTCGAGGAAGAACACGAAGTCCTCATCGATCACGAACGCCGGCTGATTCGCGTGGAAATTGACATCCAGCCGAGCTCCGACGATTGTGGTCGTCAGCACGGTCAATAAAAACAGCAATATGTGCAGCCACCAACGCTGCCGCGGCGGACGCTGCGTCCGGGCGTCCATTGCCGCTCCTTAGTGCAACTGCTGCAGTTCTTTCCCCGGCTTGAAGCGAACCGCCTTGCCCGGCGGAATCGCCACCTCGGCGCCGGTCCGGGGGTTGCGGCCAATCCCCGTCTTCCGCGGGCGCACATTGAAAATGCCAAAGCCGCGCAGTTCGATGCGGTCGCCCTTCGCCAAGGCCTGTTTCATGCTGTCAAAGACAGTTTCCACGGCCTGTTCGGCCTTCGTCTTCGTGATGCCGGTGCGATTGACGACTTCCTTAATGATGTCGAGTTTGATCATCCCCGCCTCCTGCGCGCAAGCTGAAAACTAATGATAAGATTAGGCTTACGGTCCTGTCAAGCCGCCCATGCCAGTTCCTTCGCTCCCTCCCCCCTTCGACCCCGTCCAATTCCGCCGCGCCTGCGGCCGTTTCGCCACGGGAATTACCGTCTCCACCGCCCTCGCCGCCGACGGCACACCCCACGGTTTCACCGCCAACTCCTTCACCAGCGTCTCCATGGAGCCGCCCCTCATCCTCATCTGCGTCGACCACCGCGCCAACGACCTCCGCCACTCCGAACACGCGGCCCACTTCGGCGTCAACATCCTCGCCGCCGACCAGGAAGCCATCTCCGTCCGCTTCGCCGAACGCGGCCTCGACCGCTTCGTCGGCATCGACTGGCACCCCGGCGCCACCGGCGTCCCCCTCCTCGCCGGCGCCCTCGCCCGCTTCGAATGCGCCACCCGCCAGACCATCCAGGCCGGCGATCACACCATCATCCTTGGCGAAGTTCTCCACGCCGAATACCAGGACGGCGCCCCGCTCCTCTACTTTTCCAGCGCCTACCATACCCTCCACCCCCGCCCGCGCCCCGGCGACGCCTGACCCGCCTGTGCCCCCGGCTCCCACTGTTCCACACAACTCACACATTTCAGGGGAGATAAGTTTACTTTCCGGCTCCTTGACGCCGCCCCGCACGGTGCTATCATCTATAGGTAGCGTGGCGAACTGTAGCCGCGTCCCAGGTGCCTGCCTATGAAACTACGCCGTTCTCTGCTCATTCCGGGCATTACTCTCGGAGCCTTTCTGCTCTCGCCGGCCGCCCACGCCGCCGACAAGAAGGGAAAGGACGAGGGTCCTCGTGAAACTGTAGCCAAGCCGCTCAGCGAAAAAGAGCGCAAACGCCGCGAGGAAAAACTTCGCAAGGAATTGGAAGGTCCATACCGGAAGTGGCTGAACGAAGACGTTCTCTACATCATCACCGATGAAGAGCGCACGGCCTTCAAGCGCATGGCCACCGACGAAGAGCGCGAACAGTTCATCGAACAGTTCTGGCTCCGTCGCGACCCGACGCCCGACACGCAGGAAAACGAGTTCAAGGAAGAGCACTACCGCCGCATCGCGTACGCCAACGAGCGGTACGCCTCCGGTATCCCCGGCTGGAAGACCGACCGCGGCCGCATCTACATCACCTTCGGCCCGCCGGACGAAAACGAATCCCACCCCTCGGGCGGCACCTATGAACGGCCCTTCGAAGAAGGCGGCGGCACCACCTCCACCTACCCGTTCGAAAAGTGGCGTTACCGCTGGATTGAAGGCATCGGTTCCGACATCATCATCGAATTCGTCGACCCCACCATGACCGGCGAATACCGCATGACCATGGACCCGTCGGAAAAAGACGCCCTCATGATGGTGCCCAACGCCGGCCTCACGCTCATGGAACAGATGGGCCTCGCCTCGAAAGCCGACCGCTTCAGCCGCACCGATGGCACCCGCCTCGGCACCGGCACAAACCCGCTGCCCATGCGCATGAACCAGTTCGAGCGCCTGCAGCAGTTCGCCCGCCTCCAGAAGCCGCCCGCCGTCAAGTTCAAGGACCTCGAAGCGGCCGTCAACTCCACCGTCAAGTTCAATCTGCTCCCCATCCGCGTGCGCGCCGACTTCATGCGCATGACGGCCTCCTCCATCCAGACCAACGTCACCATCCAGCTGGAAAAGAAGGACCTGCAGTTCCAGAACAAGGACGGCGTCGCCAAGGCCGCGGTCAATATCTACTCCCGCATCACCTCGATGTCCCGCCGCGTCGTCAACGTGTTTGAAGACGTCGTGACCACCGAAGTGCCGTCGGAGATGCTCGAAGCCGCCTCGAAAGGCTCGTCGATCTATCAGAAGGCCGTGCCCCTCCCGCCCGGCACCTACCGCCTCAACGTCGTCGTCAAGGACGTCTTCGGCGGCAACATGAACAACTACGAAATGGCCCTGAACGTCCCCCGCATGGAAGATGATCAGTTCACCCATTCGAGCGTCGTTCTCGCCGACCTGATCGAAAAGGTACCCACCCGCTCCATCGGCACCGGCCAGTTCGTCATCGGCAGCACCAAGGTCCGCCCGCGCGTCACCGAGTCCTTCACCCGCGACGAAAAGATGGGCATCTACCTGAAGCTCTACAACTTCGAAGCCGACGAGAAGACCCGCAAGCCCCAGGGGCAGGTGGTCTACGAAGTCACCAAGGCCGGCAGCACCGAAAAGATCTTCGAGTTCACCGAAGAGATCAAGGACGGCAGCCCGACCGAAGTCACCATCGAAAAACTGCTCCCCCTCAAGTCGCTCGCGCCCGGCACGTATGAGATTAAGATGAAGGTGACGGATAAGATCCGGAACCAGACCGTAACCCCGACCGCCAAGTTCACTGTCACGTAGTCCGGCAAAGAACTCGGCGGTCCATTCCGGAAGGCTGAGGATTATGTTCTCGCGTCTGCGCAAACTGGCTCTCTTCCACGCCGGGTTACTCCTGGCGGGTGCGGCCACATGCCCAACCGCCTCCGCCGGAGACCTGCCTTCCTCCGCCGGCACCATCATCGGCGTTGTCGCCGACGCCGGCGGAATGGCCCGCATGGGAGCTACGGTCCTGCTCTTCAACCGTCTGGAAAAGCTGGTCGCCAAAGCCGTCACCAACGAACGCGGCCAGTTCGGGTTCGACAACCTCACCCCGGACTCTTATATTGTTCGCGTCTCGCTGCACAGCTTCGTACCCGCCGTTCGCGAGGGCATCCTCGTCCAGCCCGGCATGCGGAGCTTCCTCAACATCAACCTGGCCAGCGTGCTCAGCTCCGTGCAGTTCGTCTACGCCACCCCCAACGCCCCGCGCCTCCTCAGCGACGACTGGCGCTGGGTGCTTCGCAGCTCCATGTCCACGCGGCCCGTTCTGCGCGCCCTGCCCACCATCCCCACCCGGTCGGCAGACAGCGTCTTCACCAATACCCGCGGCATGGTGAAGCTATCGGCCGGCGACGGCGCCAACCCCGTCCAGGGCAGCCAGCCCGATCTCGCCACCGCCTTCGCCGTCGCCACGTCCCTCTATGGCGTAAACAACGTCCAGGTCTCCGGCAACCTCGGCTACGTCTCCCACGCCGGCATGCCCGCCGCCAGCTTCCGCACCCGCTATAGCCGGGACTCCATCCAGAACGGCCTTGCCGTCTCCTCCTCGCCCGAAGTGCAGTTGACCGTCCGCCAGACCTTCCTTCCCGTGCGCGCCGGCGGGCTTCAGAACGGCTCCTCCGCCCCGTCGCTCGGCACCATGACCGGCCTGCTGCTCGACCGCGCCACGCTCGGCAACGTCACCTTCACCTACGGCGCCCAGCTGGAATCGGTGTCCTACTTTGACCGCCTCACGCTTCTCAGCCCCTTCGCCCGCGCCGACGTCGAACTCACCAAGAAGGACGCCCTCCGCGTCGCCTGGTCCTCCGGCGCCGCCCCCGAAGAGCTCTATACGAGCGGCACGGCCGCAACCAACGGCGAACTGCAGCAGGACCTCGCCACCCTTTCGGCTTTCCCCCGCCTTTCCATGCGCGGCGGCCACACCCACCTCCAGCGCGTCAACCAGGCCGAAGTCACCGTTTCCCACGAAATCGACTCCAACACCCGGGCCTCCATCTCCGCCTACATCGAGGACGTCGCCAACGCCGCCCTCACCGCCATGGGAGATACCTCCGACTATTCGACGCGCGAAATGCTCCCCGATCTCTTCACCCGGTCGAGCATCTTCAATATCGGCAGCTACCAGCGCCGCGGCCTCACCGCCGTCGTCGATCGCCGGCTCGGCGAACACCTCTCCGTCCAGGCCGCCTTCGGCAACGCCGGCACGCTGCAGCCGCGCGGCGGCCTCGTCGCCGCCGGCGATCCCGACAGCCTCCGCGACGCGCTCCGCCGCACCCAGCGCAACTGGTCCAGCGTCCGCATCACCGGCACCCTGCCCGGCTCCGGCACCCGCCTCTCGGCCGGCTACATGTTCACTGATTACCGTGCCGCCCTGCCCGCCCATCGGTACCTGACGCAGCGCTACTCGCCCGATCTCGGCCTGAATCTCCAGATCCGCCAGCCCATCCCGAGCTTCGGCATCTGGTCCGGCCGCCTCGAAGCGATCGCCGAGTTGCGCAACCTGCTGCAACAGGGCTACCTGCCGGTCCAGAACAATCAGGGCCGCCGCGTCATCCTCATGCCCAGCCCGCGCACCGTTCGCGGCGGGCTCGCCTTCATCTTCTAGTTCGAGTAGCGGAAGACGTTGAACGACGTCATCGCCTCGTTCCCGAAGACGTCTTTGGCATAGATCCGCACCGCCCAGGTCCCGGGCGCAAACGCGATGTTCGGGATGGTCCACTGCACCGTCCCGCTGGCCACGCCGCTCGCCCCGCACGTGCATTCCCACCGCACCTCGGCCACGCCGCTCGCGTCGTTCGCCGTACCCCGCACCGAGATCGAATACGCCGTCGTCATCAGGAACGTCGTGTTGGGCGAAACGATCTTGATCGTCGGCGCCCACGTGTCGCCGTCGTCCGGCTCCTCGGTCGCTTGCAGCGAAACGCGAAACGTCCGCGAACTGGTCCGGCCGGCGGTGTCGGTCGCAGTCACGGTAAAGACATTGATGCCCGGCAGCACCGACAGCGGATTCGCCTCCCACCGGTACCTCCCGTCCACCATCGGCGTGATCACCGCCGTCCCGTTGAAGCCGCGGTCGCTCGACCACCGCACCACCGGCCGTCCCGTCGACCCACTGATCACCCCGTAGGCGTTCGTCGGATTCGCAGTCACAATCGCGCTCGCCCCCGGCGCCAGCACGTCCAGCGCGAGTTCCGGCGGAGTCGGAGTGGTCGGCGGAGTCGGATGAGTCGGTGGAATTGGCGGAGTCGTTGGAGTGGTCGGCGTTGAAGGCGGAACGGGCGGTGTCGTCGGCCCGCCCGGAGGCACCGGCGGCGTAACGGGCACCGCATCCCGCCGCACCACCGCCGATGCGACGGCCGTCCGCGCCGCCGCGTCCGTCACGGTCACCGTAATCCGCTTATCCCCCATCGCCAGCGGCACCGACGCCATCCAGGTGAATCCGCTCCCCCCGACCGCCACATCGGCCGCCCCTTCCCCACCCTGCTCGTTCTTCCACCGTGCCGCCGGCGTCCCCGCCGCCCCGGTCACCTGCCCGCTCACCGCAAACGCCGCCGCCGTCGTCGACGATCCGCTCGCCGGTCCCGTCCACGTCGCCGCCAGCGGCGCCGGCGCCGCCCCGGTCTCCTCGGCCGCGTACAGCAACCGCACCGCCCCGATATCTTCCGGCGTCAGGTCGGTCGCCCGCCGGTAATACGGATACATCACCGCGTTCGGCACATCGGAATGCCCTAACCCCAGCGCGTGCCCCAACTCGTGCAGCGCCACGCTGTAGATGTCGATGTCGCTCCCGATCCGCCACGGCTCGGCGTCGTCGAAATGCAGGTCCCCGGCCACCGGCTCCGGATTCGGCGGCGCCGGATAAAACGTATGCGCCAGCACCTTCCCCGCCCCGTCGAACGGATACGGATCCCCATGCGCCCCGGCCCCGAACAGAATATTCACGTTCTTCGTCCCCGGCGCCCCGGCCGCCGCCGCGAACCGTACCTTCACCACCCGCGTCCACGCCTCCATCGCCCGCCGGATCTCCGCCTTCGCCTCGTCAGCCCCCACCTTCCCCGTAATCGCCTGAATCGTATAGGTCAAATCCGCCCGCCCTAACCCCGGCCCGTCCCAACCTTCGCCTACCCGCTGCGTCTGCTGGCCCACCAGCCCCGATTCCGTCGCCCCGCCCAGACAGCCGATGAGCGGCAGCCCGCTCGCCAGTTCCCCGCTCGCCGGGAAGATGTACGATACCTCGTCCCACTCGGCCAGCCCCCGCGCCTGCCGCGCCGTCCCCCGCGCCAGCACATGCCCCTCCACCAGATCCCGGTGCTCCCGCACCTCCATCCCCGCCTCCCGCACCACAGCCCGCCGATCCTCCTCCGGCACGTCCCGGTGAAACTCGACCACAAAAAACTCCCGCCGCTCGATCCGTCCCGCCCTCGCCAGTTCCGGGCTCAACCGGTCCCCCGGCTGCCAGGCGTCAAATCCCGTCACGCCCAATCCGGCCAGGTCCGGCGCCCCGTCCACGCCCACCACCACCCCCGTCTCCGGCAGATACCCGACAATCCGCATCCCCCGCTCTTCCAGCCGCCGCAGCGTCTCCGCCCCCGGCGTCGCTTCAAAATCCAGCACCAGATGCCGCCGCTCCGCCACCCGGCTCTTCCCCCCGTTCAACCGTCCCTCCAGCCGCGCCCCCGCCTCCCGGCTCTTCCAGTGCACCTCGGCCCACACCGGCAGCGCCACGGTCAGCGCTCCTGCCAGCAAACCAATCCGCGTCCATCTGCCGTTACTGCCCATACCTGTCTTATCGCCGCCGCCTGAGAATAATCCGGTCCGTCCCCCACTAAATTCGTGAGGAAAACTTTCGTATGCGTCTCCTGTTCGCCGGCATAAGCCTTCTCCTTGCCACCCTCCACGCCCAGTCCACCTTCCGCATACAAACCCTCGCCGGTTCCAACCTCGCCGGCGACGGCCCCAACGCCGCCCAGGCCGGCCTCCAGCAGCTCGAAGACATCGCCGCCGCCCCCGACGGCACCCTCTTCCTCGCCGACGCCGCCGACCACCGCATCCGCGCCCTCGCCCCCGACGGCTCCATCCGCACCATCGCCGGCGACGGCTCCCCCGGCGCCTCCGGCGACAATGGCCCCGCCGCCAGGGCCCGCCTCCGCTCCCCCTATGGCCTCTCCCTCGACCGCAACGGCAATCTCTACGTCGCCGACCTCGGCAACGCCCGCATCCGCCGCATCTCCCCCGACGGCGCCATCCGCACCGTCGCCGGCGGCGGCGACCTCCCCGCCACCCCCGAAAACGAGGGCAGCCCCGCCACCAGCGTCAAACTCCTCGCCCCGCGCAACGTCCTCGCCGACCCCAACGGCGGCTTCTACTTCTCCGACTTCGACGCCCACCGCGTCTACTACGTCGACTACCGCGGCATCCTCACCATCTTCGCCGGCACCGGCAACCCCGGCTACGGCGCCGACAACATCGCCGCCACCCGCTCCGCCCTCCGCAACCCCGCCGGTCTGGCCTTCGAACCCCTCGGCGGCGTCGTCATCGTCGAAAGCGGCTCCCAGCGCCTCCGCCGCGTCGCCCGCGGCATCGTCACCGCCTACCTCGCCGACGCCCTTCGCAACTACCCGCTCTTCTCCCCCACCGGCGTCGCCTTCGATCCCGCCGGCAATCTCTACCTCGCCGACGCCCGCTCCACCGGCGCCCTCAAACGCTCCCCCCAAGGCGAAATCGTCGCCCTCCCCGTCGCCGGCCGCGCCGTCGCCGCCCTCCCCGCCGGCGGCGCCGCCTACGCCGCCAACGCCACCGTCTACCGCGTGGACCCTGCCAATAAATCCACCCTCCTCGCCGGCGCCGCCTCCCCGCTCGCCGAACTCACCGGCGACGGCGGCCCCGCCGAAACCGCCCGCCTCCTCGCCCCCGCCGGCCTCGCCTATGACCCGGAAGGCAACCTCTACATCGCCGACGAACGCGCCCACCGCATCCGCCGCGTCACCCCCGCCGGCCTCATCTCCACCATCGCCGGCACCGGCCGCCCCGGCTACTCCGGCGACGGCGGCCCCGCCGCCAAAGCCGCCCTCAACGCCCCCCGCGGCCTCGCCTTCCACCCCTCCGGCACCCTCCTCATCGCCGACTCCGCCAACCACGCCATCCGCGCCATCGCCCCAAACGGCCTCATCTCTTCCCTCGCCGGCAACGGCTTCTCCGGTTCCCGCGGCGACGGCGGCCCCGCCTCCGCCGCCCAGCTGAACTCCCCCTCCGCCCTCGCCCTCCACCCCAACGGCGAACTCTTCATCGCCGACTCCGCCAACCACCGCGTCCGCCGCATCTCCGCCGCCGGCCTCATCTCCACCTTCGCCGGCACCGGCTCCCCCGGCCTCCAGTACGACGGCGCCGCCGCCGTCTTCGCCCAGTTGAACCTCCCCGCCGGCCTCGCCTTCGACGCCGCCGGCAATCTCTACATCGCCGACTCCGCCAACAACCGCGTCCGCCGCGTCGATCCCACCGGCCTCCTCACCACCATCGCCGGCCCCGACTTCCTCTCCCCCCGCGCCCTCGCCGTCGCCGCCGACGGCGCCATCCTCGTCGCCGACACCGGCCGCCACCGCATCGCCCAGATCGTCGACACCACCGTCACCACCATCGCCGGCGCCCCCGAACCCGGCTTCTCCGGCGACGGCGGCCCCGCCCTCGACGCCCAGTTCCAATCCCCCTCCCCCCTCCCCCCCGCCCCCCCTGGCAACATCGCCATCGCCGACACCGCCAACGGCCGCGTCCGCCAGCTCCGCCCCGAAATCCTGCTCATTTCCTCGGACACACAATCCCCCGCCCGCCTCTTCCACGCCGCCACCGGCGAACCCGTCCCCGCCGTCCCCGGTCTCCTCGCCACCCTCCGCGGCGTCGCCTTCGGCCCCGAATCCCCCGTCTCCGCCCCCGCCTCCGCCCCCTGGCCCAGCGCCC
>CAYMTH010000137.1:0-8072 GCA_964393235.1 uncultured Solibacteraceae bacterium
AGGTGGGCGAGGTGTTCCGCGTGCCGGCGCTGGCGAGGGCGTACGAGTTGATCGCCGCGGGCGGGCGCGACGCCTTTTACAAGGGGCCCATCGCGCAGGCGATTTTGAAGACGTCGAAGCGGCTGGGCGGGACGCTCCAGGCGTCCGACTTCGCCGAGTTCACCTCCGAGTGGATCGCGCCGATCTCGACGGATTACCGCGGCTGGAAGGTCTACGAGATGCCGCCGAACGGGCAGGGAATTGCCGCGCTGATGATGCTGAACCTGATGGAAAAGTTCCCGCTGCCGTCGATGGAGCAGCGGTCGGCCGCCGCGATGCACGTCAAGATAGAGGCGCAGAAACTGGCCTACCGCGATCTCTACGCCTACGTCGCCGACCCGCGCCAGGCCAAGGTGCCGCAGGCCGGCATGCTGTCGAAGGACTACGCCGCCGCGCGCGCCAAGGGCATCAAAGACGACCAGGCCAACTGCGACGCCAGGCCCGGCGAACCGGACAAGGGTCACACGATTTATCTCAGCGTCGTCGACAAGGACGGCAACATGGTGAGCTGGATCCAGAGCATCTCCGACATGTGGGGCTCCGGCGTCGCCGTCGACGATTTCGCCTTCCACCTGCACGACCGCGGCGGCAACTTCTCCTCCGATCCGAACCACCCCAACGCGCTCGCCGCGCGCAAGCGGCCGTTCCACACCATCATTCCGGGCCATATGGAAAAGGGCTCGCAGCGCATCGCCTTCGGCATCATGCGCGGCAGCAACCAGGCGCAAGCGCACGCGCAGTTCGTTTCGAACGTCGTCGACCACGGCATGAACATCCAGGCCGCGCTCGAAGCCCCGCGCTTCACGCGCCGCACCGTCGAGGGCTGCTCCGTGATGATGGAAGGGCGCCTCGACGACGCCGAACGCGAGAACCTGAAATCGCTCGGCCACTACGTCGACTGGCGCGCCGAATACTCCGGCCAGATGGGCGGCGGCCAGGCCGTGCTGTTCGACACCGCCACCGGCATGCACTACGGCGCGTCGTCGCCCCGCAAGGACGGCGCGGCCATCCCCGAACCCGACCCCTACTTTTCCACTCCCGCCAAGAAACCATGAAGAAACTCATCCCGCTGCTCGTGTGCGCCTCGGCGCTGTTCGCCGCCGAACCTGCGCAGGAACTGATCCAACTCGCCAAGAAGCCGCAATCGGCCGCGTTCAAGGAAAAGCTGCTGGCGCTCACCAAGCCCGCCGACCGCAAGGACGGCCGCGCCTGGGCCGGATATTTGGGCGACTTCGTTTTCGCCGTCGATACGCCCGCGACGCCGCAGTTCTTCTTCGACGAGGCGCCCGGCGCGAAGCCCTTGCGGCTGAAGGGCACCGACACCTGGATCGCCACCGCCTCCGGCGCCACCGGCCGCTCGCACAACTACTACTGGCAGGTGGACGGGAAGCCGCTGCTGGCCGCGCCGCTCATGCTGCCCAACGACGTGCCGGCCTTCGGCCCGCTCAGCTACGAAAAGCCGGGCGTGCCGCAGGGCAAGCTGTCGGAGAAGATGGTGCACACCAGCCAGATCTACCCGGGGATGAAGTCGGATTACTGGGTCTACGTGCCGGCGCAGTACGACCCCGCCAAGCCGGCTGCGCTGATGGTGTGGCAGGACGGCGCTGGGCTCGCCAGCCGCACGAGCAGTTCGCGGCTGTTGAACGTCATCGACAACCTGACGCACGAAAAGAAGATCCCGGTGGCGATTCAGGTGATGATCTCGCCCGGTATGATCGGCGAACGGCGCATGCGCTCGATCGAGTACGACAGCGTCGACGACACCTACGCGCGCTTCCTGCGCGACGAGATCCTGAAGGACGTCGAAGCGAAATACAACATCCGCAAGGACGGCTATTCCCGGTTCATTTCCGGCTCGTCCTCGGGCGCTATCTGCTCGCTCACCGTCGCCTGGTTCCATAACGAGCACTTCACCCGTGTGCTCTCCGGCGTGGGCAGCTACACCTCGATTCAGTGGAAGCCGTTCCAGAAAGAGGGCGGCAACATCTACCCGTTCCTCATCCGCAAATCGCCGCGCAAGAACATCCGCATCTGGCTCTCCGACGGGCACAACGATCTCGAAAACGACCACGGCTCCTGGCCGCTGCAGAACATCGCCATGGCGAACTCCTTCAAGCGCATGGAGTATGATTTCCACTTCGACATGGGCAACGCGCAGCACAACGGCATGCACCTGAACTCCCAGTTGCCCGAGGCGCTGACGTGGATCTGGCGCGGTTACGACCCGGCCAGGACGTCGGAAACCTACACGATGGACCCGGCCGAGAAGTCGAAGCCCTACTGGCGCGTGAAGGCGCTCAACCGCGAGTAGTGCACTACCGGATCGAGATCCCGCTGTCCGGCCGCTCCGCCGACGATCTGACGGAGCGGCTGGCCGAATACGCCGTCGAGGGCATCGAAGAACGCGACGATGCCGTGGCGGCGTACTTTCTCTCCGAAGTCGAGGCGCGCGAGGCCGCCGGCGCGCTTGGCGGTGGCGCACCGGAGGCGGTGGCCGATCAGAACTGGTCCGCGGCGTGGCAGGCCGAATGGGCGCCGCTCGAGATCGGCGCGCGCTTCTTCCTCTGTCCGGCCTGGATCGACGCGCCCACGCCGCCCGGCCGCATTCGCCTGGAAATGGTGCCCGGCAACGTCTTCGGCGGCGGCGACCATCCGACCACGCAGCTCTGCCTGGAACTGCTCGAACGCGCCGTCACGCCCGGCGCCCGCGTGGCCGATATCGGCGCCGGCACGGGCGTGTTGACGCAGGCGGCCCGAGGGCTCGGGGCGCGCGCGATTGGCTGCGATATCGACCCGGCGTCGGCCGGCCTGGTCGATTTCCTCGGCTCGGCCGACGCGCTGGCCGGCGGGCGTTTCGACGGCGTGATCGCCAACATCCACCTCGGCGTGCTGCGCGACCTGCGCGGCGAACTGCTGCGCCTGCTCCGGCCCGGCGGCTGGCTGCTGCTGAGCGGCTTTCTGCCCGAACAGGCGGATGAGACAATAGCGCTTTTCGGCCCCGCGCGGGAGTTGCTCGCGCGTGACGGCTGGTGCGCGGCTTTATTTCTGGACTGGGAGTAGCTCACATGAAATTGCGTTGGTGGCTGGGGCTCGCCGCTTCGCTCGCGGCGGGCGCGGCCGATTTGAGCGTCGTCTACACCGGCCGGCTCATCGGCTACGCGCGCGCCTGCGCCGAGGAGCGGTTCGTTCCCGGCAAGCTTGTCGACGGCCTGCGGCACTACGACCGGCGTTGCTCCGGCGGCGCGGACGGCTATGGCGCCGCGCTCGCGCGCCTGCTGCGGCAGGCGAGGGAGACCTCGGCCAATAGCCTGCTGGTCGGCGCCGGCGATCACTTCTCGCTCGACTATCGCGCCCGCAACGTCGTCGTCGAAACCGAAGCCGGGCCGCGCGCCGTCGGCAAGGACGAGCTGTTCTATCACGAGCCCCACGGCTGGATCGTGCTGAGCGACGCCGACCCGCAAAAGTTCCAGGCGATCATCGAGCAGCAGTCGGCCGCCAACACGACCATCGAGGGCGACGCCGTCGCGCAATTCCTGATCGACGCGGGCTACGACGCCGTCGTCGCCGGCAAGCACGACTTCTACTTCGGCGCCGAACGGTTGCGGCACATCTCCCGCCTGCTGGCGCGGCAGCAGCGGCCCGTGCAGATGCTCGGCGCGAACCTCATCATCTCCGGTACGCTCATCGACCCGCCCAACTACGTCCCCGACCGCCTGCGCCGCGACAAGCGGAACTACGAGGACCGCGATCCCGATATCGAGTTCCGCCTGCCCGCCATCCCGCTGCCGTGGATGCGCCGCGTGGCCGCCACCGGCTCGTTCGAGAGCCTCATCCTCTGCCCGGTCGGCCGCGAGGGGCGCGACCAGGCCTGCCCCGATCCGAAAGAAGAGGTGGCGCTCCGCCGCGACGGCGATGCCAACACCTGGCTCATCCCCGGCGACCGACCGCTCAAGGCGGTCCGCTCCTACCACCTCTGCGCGCGCCGCGCCGGCCGCAAGCCCGTCTGCACGCTCTTCGACGTCGCCCAGCCCTACTTCCAATACGGCGCCGAGGGCTCGGCGTCGACGTCCTTCCCGCAGCCGTACTTCGTCGACCGCGCCCGCAACGCGGTCGTCATGGGCGTCGTCGCGCCGGGCCTGGAAAAGCAGGTCGGGTTGTTGAATATGGTGTGGCTCGACCCGCGCGGCAAACACGAACTCCGCGCTCTCGCCGTCGACGCCATTCAAACGGTGGAACAGCTGCTCGACTTCTGCGAGGCCCGCGGCGACTGCACGCCGGAGCGCCAGTTGATCCTGCTCGCCCAGATGCCCGCCGAGGCCGCGTCCGCCGTGCAGCGCCGCACCGGCAAGCGCTTCGACCTCGTGGTTGCCGAGGCCAATCCCTTCACCTTCACCCCCTTCCCCCGTGTCGACTACCCGGCCGAGTACCCGGCCCTCGTCGCCGTCCCGCGTCCGGTCTACGACGGGAAGAAGCCCGAACAACTCTCCCTCCACGCCCAGGTGGTCCGGCTCACCGGCCAGAACCGGCCCTTCTCTTCCTTCGCCGTCGAACAGCCGCCCCATCCGAACCCGCTCGCCCCCGCCGTGCCGCTCAAGGACCGGATCGAAAAGGCGCTCGGCTCGCTTGACCGCTACCCCACCGGCAAGACCGAGGACGACTTCGTGCAGCTCGTGCTCGAGACCATGCGCGAACGCGTCAAAGGCGCGGTTGCCATCCTGCAGAAGCGCGATCTGTTCGACCTGAAGCTGATGCTCGCCAAGGTAACGCCCGGCCCGGCCACCGACGACGAAAAGCTCCGCGCCGCCGTCGAAACCGCGCTGTGGAAGGGCGATTTCCTCATGCCCCGGCTCGTCAAAGGGTCGGCCATCAAACGCGCCATGGACCGCTCGCGCGAGTTCGACGCCCTCGACAAGGATGTCTATTTCTACGAAGTCGAGTACAACCGCGGCCTGCACGTCCTCGGCGTGTTCTTCGATCCGGTCACCCGCCGCTACATCGTCAACGGCGCGCCCATCGAGGACGACAAGCCGTACCTGGTCGCCATGACCGATTTCCTCGCCTTCGGCGACACCGGCTACCCGGAGCTCGCCCAGGAGCTGACCGGCGGCCCCGAACGCCCCGGCGACCTGAAGGTGCAGCCGCGCATCTCCGAACTGGTGCTCGACCGTCTGCGCGGCCCCGAAGCCGCGCGCGCCGCCCGCGGGAAGGGAACCGCCTTCGGGACCTACATGGACTACCTCGAATGGCCCGGCTTCCCGCCCGAGCCCGAGGCGACGCTCGCCATGCAGTTCGCCGAGTATTTCCACACGGCCAACGGCCGCGCCCCGCGTTTCCGGGACCTGAAGAACGGCAAATCGAAGGACCCGGAGACGCTCACGCAGACCCGCCCGCGCTGGCGTCTGGTGCTCGAGCGCAGCGAGGTCGCATGGTCGGATTACTGGCACAACCAGGAGAACCAGGCGGCGCTGCTCGGGGCGTTCGAGGGCATTACCGAGAGCCGCGTCGCCACGCCCGAGACCCATTCCCTCGCGCTCTCCTGGGCCGCGGAACTGCGCCGCGAGAAGATCGGCTCGGTGGACTTCCTGCGCACCGAGGGCCGGCTGACGCGGCAGCAGGTGGAAAACGCGGAGTCGCGCTTCGTCTTCAGCTATCCGCAGAACGAGATGTCGATCGAGGCGGGCTGGCGCAAGGCCATCGGGTCCTCGATCTTCCAGCGCCCGTGGTGGGGCTGGCAGGTCTCCGGCATCGTGAATACGCAGCCGCAGATTCCGCTCTTCGCCGTGCGCGTCGCCTACTGGCCGGAGACGTGCGCCGCGCCGCCCTGCCGCGCCACGCTGGCCTACGACGCCGAACTCGGCCGCACGACGCGCGCGCTGGCCAAGCTCGGCATCCGCCGCGAGACGCGCGACAGTTGGGTCGAAGCCGGCTTCTTCGCCGGGGGCGTGCGCCGTCCGGCCGAGTACCAGGTGAACGGTTTCACGCCCTGCCGCCTGCAGTTTGAGAACCTGCGCAACTGCCTCGACGATCCCGCCCGCCTCCTGCCCGGCCCGCTGACGGCGGCGGACCTGCGGCAGTCGACGGTCATGGGCGGGGGGCTGGAATCGGGCCTCTTCGCCAACGCCACCTGGCGCATTCCGCTGACGCCGTCGAACGCCGCGCAGCTCGTGCTCGAAAACCGCGGCCGCTACTACTTCAACCACGGCAAGGACATCCCGCTCGATACGAAGCTGTCCAATCTGTTCAGCGCGGGCCTCGCCATTCCCATCGCCGGCCGGCTGGCGCTGAAGCCGTCGTGGACCCTCTTCCACTTCTTGAACAAATCCGGCTACTTGTTCGCGCGCCCGCCGGCGCTCGGCCTGGTCCGCCGCCCGGGCGTCCTGCTGATGGGCAACACCTTCGACATCAAGGCCGAGTACCGCTTCGACTGGACCGAGGGCCAGCCGTGGCGCAAGGTGCTCCGCTACGGCGGCGGCCGTTAGCTAGGGCAGGATCCGCTTCGGCGCGGCCTTGCGGTACTCGTCCCGCCAGTAGGCGGCCCGGTCGGGTTCCAGTTGCCCCATGACGGCGTAGGCCTGCTCGAGCATCGGCTCCAGGCGGATCGCCTCGAGCGCCTGCTGCTTCGCTTCGTCCCGCTTGCCGGCGTTGGCGAGCGCGGCGGCGTAGTGCAGTCGGCGGAGGCTGTTGCCCGGCTCGGCGGCGACGGCGCGCGCCAGCCACGGCAGCGCCAGGTCCGGCCGCTCCTGCCGGAGGAACTGCAGCCCGCCGGCCAGCGCCGTCTCGCCGTCCTGGTGGCCTTCGTTGACGGCCAGGTTGAGCAGCCGCAGCCCCTCGCGCAGCCGCTTCAGGCTTCGCGTCTTTTCGGCGTTGTTCAGGTAGGCCAGCGCGGCGTTGCGGTTTTCGAGCGCGGCCGGGGGCTGGCGCCAGGGGCGCAGGTACTCGCCTCGGTCGATGAACCGCATCTCGGACGCGGCCGTCCGGATCCAGTGCGTCGTGCGCGAGGCGTGGCTGCCGTCGAAGGCGCGCTGGCGCGGCATGTGACAGCGGACGCAGTCGTCGCCGGCCTTTTTTCGATGCGTCTCGGCGGGCTCACCCTTGTGGCAGTTGAGGCACTTGTCGCGGTACCAGACCGTCTTTTCCTTCTCGGACGGCTCGCGGTGCGAGTCGTGACAGGTGCCGCACCACAGCCGGCCGCCGCTTTTCTTGGCGCAGTCGCTCGAGGCCATCTCCTCGGCGTGGCTGCGCACGGGCAGCACGGTGTCGTCGGCGCCCTTCTTCGAAACGTAGATGGTGAAGACGTCTTCGAGCGCGAGACCCGGCCGGTACTCGGCGAAGCGTTTGCCCGGGTTGAAGACGCGCGCTTCGCCCTCCAGGTGGCAGGCTTCGCAGACGGCGTCGCGGCGCGCGGCCGGGAGCTTTGTGGGGTTGACGATGTTGCCCGCGCGGGGGGCGGCGAGGTGGGCGGCGGCGTCGCCATGGCAGCGGTCGCAGCCGATCGACGGCTCGGGAATCGCCGGTTCGGCGTAACGGTTTTGCGTTCCCGGGATCGGCTCGGCCTTCCCGGCATGGCACTCCAGGCACCCGGGTACTAGCGGACGGAAGAAGGTCGGGTTGGCGTCGATGACGTATCCGGGCGCCATCTCCCAGATAATCCGGCTCGCCCACCACGAAAAAGGCGACAAAAACAGCGATTTTTCGCTCCGAATGACGTAGTTTTTTGCCTCTTTTCCCGACCCGATCGACCATTCCGGCTCGTGCGACTCGACCGTTCCCTTCACTTCCATCCAGTGCGTCATCTTCCCGCCCTGCCAGACAACGCCCATCCGCCGGCCGGAAAAATCGTGAAACCACTGGCGCTGCGGCTGCACTTCCGCGCGCGGGCGCTGCACGCTGTTCGCCTTGCCCGTCCGTAAGTAATTGTCGACAATAGCCTTATGGCACGATGCGCAACGCGGATCGGCCCACAGGGCGGACGCGGCCAGCAGGAAGATCGTGCGCGGGATCACACCGATCATTAAAGCATCCCGCCCCGTCCG
>CAYMTH010000137.1:8082-9790 GCA_964393235.1 uncultured Solibacteraceae bacterium
AACAGGGAGATTTGATTTGCTGCAAGAACCAAACCTCAACACCCAGCAGGCCGTGGAAGCGCAGTACGACGCGACGGTGCGCGAGGACATCGAGAAGTTCCGGGCGGCCGCCAACGGCTACATGGCCGGCGAGTTGACCGACGACCAGTTCCGCGCGCAGCGCCTGCGCCGCGGTGTGTATTCGCAGCGCCAGCCGGGCGTGCACATGATCCGTACCAAGATTCCGGGCGGCATCATGACGGCTGACCAGATGGACGTGCTGGCCGCTGTGGCCGACGAGTTCGCCGAGGGCAAGGGCCACCTGACCACCCGGCAGAACATGCAGTATCACTTCATCCCGCTGCCGCGCGTGGCCGACCTTTTGCACCGGCTGGCCGACGCCCGCATGACCACCCGCGAAGCCTGCTACAACACGGTCCGGAACGTCACCGCGAGCCCGCTTTCGGGCCTGCTGGCCGATGAAGTCTTCGACGTGCAGCCCTACGTCCGGCTGGTCTCGCTGGCCTTCCTGCACAACGAATTGACCGACAGCATGCCGCGCAAGTTCAAGATTGCTTTCTTCAGCGGCGGCAAGCTGGACAACATGGCGCTGGCGATCCACGATTTCGGCGCGACGGCGGTGATCCGCGACGGCAAGCGCGGCTTCCGCACGGTGATCGGCGGGGGCTTGGGCCCGCTGCCGAACGAAGCGGTCCTGCTCGACGAGTTTCTGCCAGAGGAGATGCTGGTGCCGCGGCTGGAAGCGGTGCTGCGCCTGTTCAACCAGCACGGCAACCGGCAGAACCGCAACAAGGCCCGTTTGAAGTTCGTCCTGCGCGAGCGGGGCATCGAGTGGGTGAAGCAGACCATCGAAGCCAACTACGCCGATATCCTGACCAACGGCGGCACGAAGGTTCCCGAGTTCATTCCGGAGAATTTCGGCGGGCACCGCAGCGTGCAGCCGCCGCTCGGCGAAGGCGGGCAGCTGCCGGTGCTGGGCGCGACGCCGGCCGACCCGGGCTTTGACCGGTGGCTGGAAACGAACGTCCAGGAACAGAAGCAGCCCGGCTACGCGATCGTGACGATCCGCGTGCCGCAGGGCAACATGGTGGCCGGCCAGATGCGCGCGGTGGCCGCGATCGCCCGCGACGCCGGCGACGACTACGTCCGCGTCGATATCGATCAGAACCTGCACCTCGCCTTCATCCCGGTCCATAACCTGCGGCGCGTGTACGCCGCGCTGAAGGCCGTCGACCTGGCGGCGGCGGGAGCGGGCGAGATCGTCGATTCGGTGTCGTGCCCGGGGGCGTACTCGTGCAACCTGGCGCTGACGAAGTCGATGAACCTGGCGGCGGCGATGAGCGAGGCGGTGGCGAGCTACACCGACAAGCAGGTCCGCGCGATGAACATCCACATTTCGGGGTGTCCGAATTCGTGCGGCCAGCACTGGACGGGGAGCCTCGGCTTCTACGGCAATTCGCGCAAGGTGGAAGGCAAGGAAGTTCCCTACTACCAGATGATGCTGGGCGGCGGGCACGATAAGGACGGCATTCTGCGGTTCGGCCTGGCGATTTCGAGCCTGCCGGCGAAGCTGGCCCCGGTGGCGGCGCGGCGGGTGCTCGATCACTTTATCGTCAACCGGCAGGAGGGCGAGACCTTCCGCGATTACGTGCTGCGGCACAAGGTGGCCTTCTTCAAAGAGATGGTCGCCGACCTCGCCAAGCCGGCC
>CAYMTH010000138.1:0-6455 GCA_964393235.1 uncultured Solibacteraceae bacterium
AGCAGCGCCCGCACCTCGTCGGTCGCCGCCGGAACCCGCCCCGGCTTCGCCGCCACCACCAGCATGTGCTCCTTCGCCGTCGGAAACATCTTCCGCATCGTGAAATACGGCAGCATCATCCGCCGGTCTTCCTGCCCCGGCATCGACGCCGCCGGCCGCAGCATGATCCCGACGACCTCAAAGTGATGTCCGTCCAGTTCCACCCACTTCCCGATCCCCGACACGTTCGGAAACCACAACCTGCCCAGGTCCTCCCCGATCACCACCACCGGAAGATGCCGCGCGTTCTCGACGTCGCTGAAGAATCGCCCCTCCTTCATCTCCACGCCCGTCGTCGTGTACCCCGGGTCCGTACCGCCGATATTGATATTGAACGCGTCCACGCCCTTGTACTTGGCGCGGTGGATCCCGTTCCAGTCCGGAAACAGGTACGGACTCACCGATTCCACGTTCGTCGCCCGGTCCCGGATCGCCATCGCGTTATCGAGCGTCAGCGGCCGCCGCATCCGCTCCTCCATCGACCTCGGCCCGAAGCTCATCGGCGAATCCCACTTCGTCACCACCAGCGTGTTCGTCCCGAACGACCGTAAAACACCGGTGATCGACGAGTCCAACCCCGCCAGAATCGACCCCACCCCGATCACCGTGCTCGTCCCGATAATCACCCCGAGCACCGTCAAAAACGCCCGCAGTTTATGCGCCCGCAGCGTGTCGAACGCCAACTGCACCCCGAACCAGATCCGCGTCAATTCGTTCTTCATTTGTCCGCTCGCAGCGCCTCGATCGGATCCAGCAGCGACGCCTGCCGCGCCGGGTAGATCCCAAAAAACAAACCCACCAGCGTCGACAGCCCCACCGCGACCGCTACGGCGGTCAGCGGTACCGCCATCGGAACCGACGTCGTGTTCCGCACCACCACGGCCACCATCCATGCCACCGCCGTGCCGATCAACCCGCCTGCTCCCGACAGCACCGAAGACTCCACCAGGAACTGGTTCAGGATGTCCCGTCGCCGCGCCCCCACGCTCTTCCGGATCCCGATCTCGTGTGTCCGCTCGGTCACCACCGCCAGCATGATGTTCATGATCACCACCCCGCCGACGACCATGAAAACGCTCACCACCGCCACCGCCGTCGCCGCGATCGCACCCGTCATCCGGTCCCACGCCGCCACCAGCGAATCCGACGAAAAGATGCCGAAGTTATCGGCCTCCCCGGGAGGGACATGCCGCCAGGCCCGCAGCAGGCTCCGCACCTCGTCCTGCGCCTGTTCCAGGTGATTGCGATCTATTGCCAGCCCCGCGTAGCCGATCCCCATCCGTGCCCCGAACATCTTGAAGTACGTTTCCACCGGGATGATGATGAACCGGTCCCGCGACTGCCCGAAGACGCTCCCCTGCTCCTTCGCCACCCCGACCACGGTAAACGGCCGCCCCTGGACCTCGAGCGTCTTCCCGATCGGATCGACGCCGGCGAAGAACCGCTCTTTGATCTCGTGTCCGATCACGGCCGACATCGTCCGCCGCCGGTCGTCGGATTCGGACAGAAACCGCCCCTGCGCGATCTGCGTGTTCGTGATGATGCCGACGTTCGAACTCACCCCGCGCAGTTCGATCCCGTCGATCCGTTCCGGGCCGTACGTTGTGGAAGACATCCGCGACGCCTCCATCCCGAACTCCCGTAGCAGTTTCGACTCGCGTTTGACGAACTCGAACTCTTCCCGCGACAGTTGCGGATTCTTCCGCTGCATCTCGAGGAACTTCTTCGGGTCCCACTGCCCAATCATGACCATCCGCCGCACCCGAAAGCCATCGACGCCCATATCGGCAACGGTGTTAGCGATGTAGTTGTCCATCCCACGGATGACGGACATGACGGCGATCAGCGTCGTGGTAGCCAGAATGATGCCGAAAAGCGTCAAAAACGAGCGAAGTTTGCTGGCCCGCAGCGAAGCGACGGCAACCCGCGCCGCCTCCCCGAACGAAGCATTCGTAGTCCTTGCCATAAAAAGGGGCTCCACAAACCCAGACGATCCCACCCTCGCCTTTGTTCCCCCGAATCCGCAGAATCTCCGCCCCGCCCGCTTGCCGCCGCCGCCCTTTCGGCGGAAAGGCGCGCGGAAGGCCCTGTGCTAAACTTGAGGCGTTTCGAATGCCAACCCCTGTTGCCGGACCGGCGATTTTTGTCGGGCATTTCTTCATACTCTTGTTCCTGATCTGGTCGATCTCGGGACATTTGTATGGTTCGAAAAGCTACCGGACGGCAGCCACGATACTGCTGGCTTGGGCGAACCTCCTTTACACGGGCTTGTTGCTCGGAGCGTTGCACTTACTGGACCAGGCGCCCCTGTAGCTCGCGGTTTCTCTCGGGCTGGCGCAGGCAACGCTCCTCTATCTGCGAAATCGGGAAGTGACGCCGGCCGCGGATGGCGACACCGTCGATGCCGGGCAAACAGCGAGCCGGTGGGTACTTCAGACCTTGGGATTGCTGTTTCTCGCCGCGCTCGCCGGACTGCCGGTCATCGCGCTGAACTATGAGCCCAACAGCCCCGACACCCTTGCTTACCGCTATCCCCGGGCGCTCTTCTATCTCGGCGAAGGGGCGCTCCGGCAGTATCCGACAGCCGACCCGCGCCTGGTATCTTATCCGCTCGCGACGGCCCTGCTGTACCTGTTCCCCGCCATGTACCAGATCGTGGGCGCCAGTTGGGCTCTGTTTTCCGTCGCGGCGTGGACCAGCATCGGATTCGCGGTCTGGCTGGCCGCGCGCCGCCTTGGCGCGAGCCACGTGGGCGCGATTGGCGCCGGTTGGCTGGCGGTGATGGCTCCGAACGTTCTCGCCATGGGCGCGTCCGGCAACGACGACAGCCTTGCGGCGATGCCGCTGGTTCTCGGACTGACCTTTCTCCACCGCTGGTGGGCCGAACAGCGCCGGCGGGATCTGTACCTCGGCTTGGCCGGCTCCTTCCTGAGCGCCGGAACCAAGCTGCACTTCGTCTTCTTCTGGCCACTTCTGCTGATCCTGGCGCTGCTCGCTCTCTTCCACCTCGCTCGCAACGGAGAATCGCGGCAGCGCCTGTTGCGGAACTGGCGGCCGCTCATCGTCGGAATCCTCGCCACCCTGCCTCTCTTCGCCACCTTCATGGTCTACACCTACGCGGCGCAGGGACGCGTAGCGGATCCGCTCAGCAAACTGGTTTTGCATCAACCCGGTGAAGGCCGGGCCGCCGCTCAGTCTCTCTGGGCCATGAGCGTCGAACTGGCCGTGAAACCTTGGGCCGACCTGCCTGTGCTCCCCTCACCGGAAGCGCGTCGGAACCATTACCAGGACTGGAACGAGTCGCTGCGGAAACGCTTCTTCGCTGACTTCAAGCCCCTGGAAGGATTCAATCACCCGGGCTATACCTTCAGCGGGAACCTGTTCCTGCCCACGGAGCATTACTTCGAACACAGTGTTTCGCCGGGCCTCTTGCCCCTCGGCCTCGCCGGCATCCTGGCCCTCTTCGCGGTGCGCAGGCGCGGCGTTCCCCGGCTGGCCGGCTGGATCGCCGCTTCCTTCTTCGCCTGGCATCTGGGTTATGGCCTGCTCCACCGGTGGATCGCCGAGCCGCTCGGGACCTATTACTCCTTTCCCGTCGTGGTGGCCGCGCCCGCCCTCGCGTTCCTATGGGAGGGACGATGGCGGCGAGTGGCGGCGGGACTCCTCGTCGCGGCGGCCTTGCCCACCGGTTGGAACATTCTGGCCTACAGTTCGGCCAGAAACGTCCTCGATCCGTGGAAACCAGACTTTCAAAGGGCCCAGTTCACCCATAGTGCCACCTTTCGCGAGGCAATCCGGAAAGCCGCCCGAATTTGTACGCCCTATACCTTCTGGGAAATGCGCCACTGGGATTACATGAAGTTGAACCCGGCCGCGCGGTATCGGACCGCGAGTTCGACCACGGCAACCTACCCGGACACCATGACGCTCGTGCTGATGCCCAACGACATGGTGACTTTAGCCGGATCAGGCGTGTTTCCCATGGCTTTCCGCGCGCCGGAACCGCAGAAAAACGGACTCGTCGCCCTCGGCGACGCATTCAACGGGACGGTGCAGGCCTTCGCGCGCGGGGAAGGGCTCGACGGATGGAGCCGCTCCGGCGGCGACTATTTCGCGCTCAACATGCAAGCCTTCTGGCACCCGGGCGGGCAACTGCTCTCCCGGCTGAACTTCGCCAGCCTCGGGCCGGGTGTCGACGCCGAAACGCGCCTGGAGGCGTATCTGGAGTTCCGGACCCGGACGGGCGCCGTGCACAGCACCCTCCCCTGGATGCCGGTCGCCTCCGTCATCCATGCCGTCGATTTCCCGTTGGCGGACCAGGTCGACACGTTCGTTCTGCGGGTTCGGCAACAAGGACGGCCGGGAACCGAGACAGTGAACATCCGCAAACTGGTGGCGGGCGGACGGATCGACCACACCGCCTTTGCCTTGGAGAAGTCCGTAACCGCGCCGCGCGGGCCCGCCACCACCAGCAAACTGGAACCCGTTGCGGCGGACGATACCGGAACTTCCGATGCGCCCGGGCCCGATAAGGTTCTCCGGCGGGTCCGGTGGCTGAACGCGCGCACACGCTTCCAATTGAACGGTCAGGCCGGCGAAGAGGTAACGCTGCGTGTCGGTCTTTCACGCGCGGAACAGGCCAAGACCGCTCGGCTCTTCCTCAACAACGAGCCGGTTTCGCCCCCGGTTCCGATCCGGCACTATTACTGGACACAAGGCCCCTTCCCGCTTACCAGAACCGGAAAGCTGAAGCAGGGAATGAACCAGATCGAAATTCGCTCCGAGGACCCACCCGAAACACTGGGCGACGGCCGAAAGGTGTGGTTCCTCATGGTGGAATCTATGGAAGCGGCGGTCACCAAGCCACTCCCCCAATAGACGCGGGCCTTGCGAACCAGACGCGTGTGGGGGCCTACCCCAACTCCGCCCGCCAATGCAAAATCGCCTCGTCCACCCAGAACCGCGGCGTCTCTTTCGCCAAAAACGCCACATGCCCCCCATGCCGCGGCGCCACCAGCCGGATCCGCGGATTCTCCGCAATCGCCGGATGCGAATACACCGCAAACGGCACCAGCGGATCGTCCTGCGCCGTCACCAGCAGCGCCGGCACCCCGATCCGCCCCAAAAACTCCCGCGCCGACTGCGTCGCGTAATAATTCGGCGCATCCCCAAACCCGAAATGCGGCGCCGTAATCAGATTGTCGAAATCGAAAATCGTCTTGATCCCCGCCACGTCCGTCCGCGCAAAAATCGGCTCGAACACCTCCGGCTGCAACCGCCGCCGCTCCGCCAACCGGTCCCGCATCCGCGACACAAACCGCTGCTCGTACAACCAGTTCGACCGTTTCGACAACGCCGCCACACACCCCGCCAGGTCAATCGGCACCGACACCCCCACCACCGAATGCAACAACTCCCCGCCTTGTTCCCCCAACTCCCCCGCCAGCTTCAACGAAACGTTCCCGCCCAGCGAATACCCCACCAGCGTCACCGGCCCCCGCCCCCGCAACGACTCCAGATACGCCCGCACATCCCCCGTCAACCCCGCATGGTACAAGGTCGGGCACCAGCCCTCCGTCCCCCCGCACCCGCGAATGTTCACCCGGTGCACCGCATACCCCGCCTGCAGCGCATTCCACGCCATCGAGCGCATGTACCCGCCTTCCGACGAACCCTCCAGCCCATGTACCAGCACGAACTCCCCCCGGCACTCGCCCGCCGGACGCTGCTCCACCACCCGGATCGCCACCCCCGGCTCCGTCGGAAAGCGATGCTCCACCGCTGGCGCCGACTCCAGTTCACGGAATCGGGGCCAGAAGTTGGAAGCAATCGTCGCCAAATGCGGGTTGGCGATCAGTGGAACAAAGGGGCGCAAACTGACAGTGTAACTTGCCCTACTCCGTGCCCGTCCGCTTGCTCAATTCCTCGGTGAAGATGATCGCCTCGGCCAGGTCCTTCATCGGCCGCCGCAGACGCCTGCTCTCGTTCCGCAACTGCAGATAGGCGTCTTCTTCCGATAACCCGTGCCGCCGCTGAATGATACCCTTCGCCCGCTCGACCACCTTCCGCTCCTCGAGCTTCCGCTTCATCTCGAGCGTCTCTTCCTTCAGTCGGGCGTTCTCCTCCGCCAGCTTCGACTTCGCCAACGCCCCGGCCATCTGCTCGCCGATAAACGCCATCAGCGAAACCACTTCCGCCGGATACTCGTGCTTCTCCCGGTGATGGATATTGATCACGCCGATCAAGTCCCCGCCCGTCGCCAGCGGCACCGACATCAACGTCTCGTAGGTGTCCTCCACCAGCCCGCGGAACTTCTTGAACCGCTTGTCCTGCGCCGCGTTCTCGGTCAACACGACTACCGACTTGTGCTCGGCCACCCAACCGGTGATGCCTTCACCGATCTTCATTCGTAAATT
>CAYMTH010000138.1:6465-9748 GCA_964393235.1 uncultured Solibacteraceae bacterium
CCGTATGCGGCACCTGGCTCGCGCACAGCACAATCTCGTTCGTATCCTTTTCAAACAAATACACCAGGCAGGCGTCGCACTGCGTTACTTGGACCGCCAACCCGATAATCTCGCCGAGCATCTCATCAAGACTTCGCTCGCTCGCTACGATGCTGCTCACGCGGTGTAGGAGCGATACTGGGGGAGTAGGAATGTCCGAGGTAGTCATAGACACTTTCCCAGCGTAGAGGCGTGGCGCGACGTGGTCCAATCGAAAAAAGTTATTGCCCTCATGGCCCTCGCAATGGGGTCCGCCGCCTCCCTCTCCGGGGCGAAATGGACCACCGCGCGGGCCGAATCCTTTGAAGTCGCCACCGATGCCGGCCCCAACGCCGCCGCCCGCATGGCCCGCCGCGCCGCCCAACTCCGCCAACTCCTCGGCCCCGCCCCCAACCTCCTCCCGCTCCGCATCGTCCTTTTGAACGACGACGCCGCCTACCGCGCCCTCCGTCCCTCCGCCATCACCGGCGCCTTCTTCCAGTCCGGCCCCGACGAGGACTGGATCGTCGTCCGTTGGGGCCGCGAAGACTCCGAACGCGCCCTCTCCCACGAACTCGTCCACGCCTCCCTCGAACACTCCGGCCCCCGCCGCCCCCTCTGGCTCGAAGAAGGCCTCGCCGAGTTCTACTCCACCGCACACCTCGACTCCCGCGGCTGGACCATCGGCAGCCCCATCGACTCCCACGTCCGCTCCCTCAACCGCAACGCCTGGCTCGGCGAACGCGAGTTCTTCGAGGCCGCCCACGACTCCCCCCTCCGCGACGAAAACCTCCGCGCCGGCCGCTTCTACGCCCAGTCCTGGGCTGTCGTCCACTATATATTGACCTTTCCCGGCATCCGCGAACGCGCCCCGGCCTTCTTCTCCGCCCTCGCCGACGGCCTTCCCTACGCCCGCGCCTGTGAGTCCGCCCTCGGCCTCCGTCCGGGGCTCCTGCTCGAAGCCGCCCGCCGGGCCGTCGAATCCGGGCAGTTCCGTACCGCCCGCGTGGCCGCCGCCGCGGTCGCCCCCGTCCCCGAACCCGCCCCCCTCCCGCCCGCCGACGCCGAGGATCTCCTCGTCCGCCTCGCCCTCGCCACCGGCCGCCCCGACCTGGCCGTCACCACCGCCCAGGCCCCCTCCCAGCGCGGCCTGCTCGCCCTCGCCGAGGGCCGCCGTGCGGACGCCGTCGCCGCCCTCGAACAAGCAATCGCCGCCGAAGACCCCTCGCCCGCCCCCTATTTCGAACTCGCCATGCTCCTCCGCGAATCCGGCGGCGCCCCAGACCGTGTCCAAAAACTGCTTCTGCAGACCCTCGAGCGCAATCCCAACCACGCCGAGGCCCATTTCCTCCTCGGCCTCCGCGCCGCCGCCCGCGGCGATCTCGAGTCCGCCATCGACTACTACCAGCAGGCCGTCCGCATCCTCCCCCGCCAGGCCACGTTCTGGCACACCCTGGCCCTGGCCCTGCAGAAAGCCGGCCGCGGCCCGGAAGCCCGTCACGCGGCCGTCCGTTGCCGTATGGCGGCCCGCAACGCCGCCGAGCGGCAGATGGCGGCCGCACTCGCCCATCTCGAGCCCGCCCCCGCCCCGCCGCCCCGCAAACCGGACGTCGAAGTCCCGGCCAGTTGGCGCGGCATTGAAGGCGATGCAAAAGCGGAGGGCCGCCTGATCGATTTCGACTGTGCCGCCCAGCCCCCGCTCGCAAAGATCGAGACCGCGTCCGGGACGTTGCAGTTGAAGGTGCTCCGCCCGAACCAGATCCGTGGCCCCCGCAACACGTTAGCCTGTGGCCCGCAGGACACCCCGGTCCGCGTCGAATACATCCGCCAATCCCTCGAACTCACCTCCCTCCAATAAATGGTGCCTGCCGCGAGTGTCCCCATTTTTCACCCCACTTTTCCACAGCTTTTCCACACTACCTGGAAGCCAGATTTATCCGACCACGTATTACGGATTCCCCCTCCTCCCCAAAACCCGTTCACGCGATGAATTCAAATTAACATTCCAAACAATTCCCTCTATATCAACTACATACCCGCCTGGTACCAAATCCGCTTGAGTACTTTCGGCCACCTCGGGATGCTAAGTTGAGATTGGGAAAGAGTTCCCTTCCCCGGCGTCTGCCGCCCGGGAGGTAACCCCAAAGGCCAGAATTCACGGGATAACCCAAAAGTCATTGAAAACAAAGGCTAAACATCTGGGATAACCCAAGAAACAGCCCCCAACCCAACCCGCTGCGCTAGCCTGAATCCATGGAACCCTGGCTCGCCGGACGCTTCTCCCACCTCGCCCCCGTCCCCCGTCTCCTCTGCTGCTCGCTCGAACAGTCTCTCGACGAAGTCCGCCACTGGACAGCCCCCCTCGACGACGCCCAACTCTGGTCCGAACCGTTCGAAAAAACCTCCGTCGGCTTCCAACTCCGCCACCTCGCCGGCTCCGTCGACCGCCTCCTCACCTATGCTCGCGGCGAGTCGATCTCCACCACCCAACTCGCCTTCCTCAAAGCCGAGGCCGGCCCCGGCGCCCCCAAGGCCGAACTCCTCGCCGCCCTCGAACAGGCCTACGCCGCCGCCACCGCCTTCGCCCACACCGCCACGGACCTCGACGCCCCCCGCTTCATCGGCCGCCAGCGCCTCGAAACGCCCCTCGGCGTCCTGCTCGCCCACATCGCCGAGCACACCCAGCGCCACACCGGCCAGCTCATCGTCCTTTGCAAGTTCGCCTATACGAGCCATAGGTGAAACCGGCTGGCTCCCCACCGCCCCCGGCCCTACCCTGAAAGAGTCCGTTTTCGACCGGAAATGGCCTTCTCACCCGCTGCACTACCGCGCGGCGCAGGCGCCTGCGGCGAGCCCGTCACACCCAACGGCCAACCCCGGTCCCCAGGGCATCTTCTTCAAGAAGATGCCCTTTTTCTTTCCCCATCGACGAAAATAGACCCATGGATCTCCAACAACTGCGGTACTTCATCGCCGTCGCCCGGACGAAGAGTTTCGTACGCGCCGCCGAAGAAGAAAGCGTCGCCCAGCCCTCGCTCTCGCAGCAGATCAAAAAGCTCGAAACCTCCCTCGGCGTCCCCCTCTTCGACCGCCTCGGCCGCGGCGTCAAGCTCACCCCCTACGGCGACGCCCTCGTCGCCCGCGCCGAAACCATCCTCCGCTCCGTCGGCGACGCCGAAAAGGCCATCGGCAGCCTCAAAAACCCCGACCACGGCAAGCTCACCGTCGGCGTCATCCCCACCATCCTCCCCTACGCCATGGCCCG
>CAYMTH010000139.1:0-1309 GCA_964393235.1 uncultured Solibacteraceae bacterium
GCGATTCCGAGCAACTTCCAGGCCCAGGCCAAAAAGAACGTGGCGGCGATCCGCGGCCAGTACCGGATTCAGTAAACGGCCTTAGTGCCCGCCGGCGCCTTCGCCCAGCGGCTGCGCCGGCTTGGCGGCCGGGGAGATCTGCGTCAGCATGTTCTCTTTCCGCATGATCAGCGTGGCGGTGTTGTAGCTGGCCGTCTCAAACCCGTGGCCGTGCGTGATCGCGTCGGTCGGGCACGCCTCGACGCAGAAGCCGCAGAAGATGCAGCGGCTGTAGTCGATGTTGTACACCTCGGCGTACCGTTCGCCGCCGCTCATGCGCTTGGCTTCGGTGTTCTCCGCCGCTTCGATGTAGATGCAGCTGGCCGGACACGCCGCCGCGCACAGGAAGCAGGCGACGCACTTTTCCAGGCCGCTCTCGTCCCGCTGCAGCACGTGTGTGCCGCGGAACCGCTCCTGGAAGATAGCCGGCGCCGCCGGATAGTCTTCGGTAATCGTCGGCGCCATCATTTCCTTGAATGTGACGCTCAATCCCTTCACGATCGCTGCCGTGTTGCCGAGCACTTCCGAAATCTTCGATGCCATTCGTACTCCAGTGTAACGCGACTCCGGCCCGGAGTCAGTTGCGACTCCCTCAGCCGGGTTTGAAATTCGGAACGCGGTCGGTCGCTGCAAACAACTCGACCCCGAACCGGGCGGCCAGCGCCTCGAGCGCCGGCCGCGAAAATCCTTCACTTGCCCACGAAATCCGCCCGTCCGGCTCCACCAGCACGAGCCCCGGCACATGCGTCAATCCATAGGCGTTGCTCACCCGGTAGCCCTCGCCGGCCGGGTCGGACACGGTCTCGAACCGCACGCCGAACGCCTCGTTGAACTCGGCCGTCCCGGTCGCATCGTCCTGCGAGATGCCCACCGTGCGCGGCCCGCCGCGGTCCGCCAGCCGCTGCAGAAACGGAAACGTCAGCTGGCAGGTCGGACAGGTGATCTTGAAAAACGCGAGCAGCACGGGCCCCGTCAGTCCCTCGAGCGAAAATGAACCCAGCCGGAAGCCGGGCGCCTGTTCCCCGACGCCGACCATCGCGACTCCCCGCCGGACCCTTTCTTGCGCTGCTGCAGGAACGTCAGAATGTCGAACTTCTTGATCTCCCGGTTCGGGAAGAAGCTGTTCACCGCGCTCTGCTCGTCGTCGAAAACCTCAAACACCGTCTCGAGCTTCGTCAGCACCAGCAACTCGACGTTGCGCCGGCTCAGGTTCAGCAGCTTCAAAGCCCCGCCCTTCTTCCGCAGCGCCGAAAAACTCATCACCAGCGCC
>CAYMTH010000139.1:1319-4086 GCA_964393235.1 uncultured Solibacteraceae bacterium
ACGAGTCGATATAGTCGACGTGCCCCAGGTTCAGAATCGCATTCGGCGTCTCGCGCTCGGCCAATCCGCGCAGATGATCGCGCAGCTTGTCGGCACTCTCACCGGCGACGATCTGCCCCTTGGCGTCGACGATGATGATTCCCTCTTTGGTGCGTTCCGTCAGGGAGAGGTCCATAAGCTCCTATTGTCGCGCTTCCGCGAGCCGAATGGGGTCGGCCGGTCCCGGCTCCTCCGACGGCGTCACGGCGGGGAAGGTGATGGTAAACGTCGTCCCCTGGCCCACCTCGCTGTCGACGTGAATATGCCCCTTGTGCGCCCGCACAATCCAGTTCACAAAGCTCAAGCCCAGCCCCAGACCCTTGTTCGGATCCTCGCCCGGCACACGGTAGAACCGGTCGAATATGTGCGACAGGCTCGCCGCCGGTATGCCCTTCCCCGTATCGGCAACCCGGAATACGACGGCGTGGTTGTCGGCGTCCGGCTTCAACTCCACCACCACCCGCCCCCCGGCCGGCGTATACTTCAGCGCGTTGTCGAGCAGGTTAGCCACCAGCCGGTCCATCTGCGTCCGGTCGCCGCGAATGTACACCTCCGGCGTCAGCGCGCTCTCGAGCGTAATGCCGGCCTCCCGCGCCGAGGCCTCGAACTGCTCGGCCAGTTCGGCGGCCACCTCGCTCAAATTCACCGGCTGCTGCTGCAGCGCCAGCTGCCCCGTCTCCGCCTGCGATAACAGCAGCAACGCCCGCACGATATTCGAAATCCGGTCCACGTCCTCGAGCGCGTTCACGATCGCCTCGCGCAGCGCCTCCTCCGACTCGGCCGTCATCAGCGCCACTTCCAACTGCCCGCGGATCGCCGTAATCGGCGTCCGCAACTCGTGCGATACGTCGGTCGAGAACCTCCGGATCTGCTCGAAGTTCTCCGACAGCCGCTCCATCATCTTGTTGAACGCGATGATCAGCTGGTCGAGCTCATCGTTGGCGTATCGCTCCGGAATTCGCAAATGCAGGCTCGACCCGGAAATCCGCTGCGCCGCCTCGGCCACCCGGTTCACCGGCATCAACGCGCGCCCCGCCATGAACCACCCCCCGATGAAGGTGACGATCAGCAGGATCGGCAGCACCGTGAAGTAATCCGTCATGAACGCGTTCGGCAGCCCGCTCACGTCGGTCATCCGCCGTCCCACCACCAGCAGGTACGGCCGCCCCTCCGACGTAAACACGCCGTAGCGAAGCAGCACACGGTCCTTGCCCAGATCCTTCACCACAAGCCGCGGACTGCCCTCTTTAAACCTCGCCCGCAGCTGCTCCGGCGTCTCCACGCCCTGCAGCCGGTAGTTCGGCGACACCTCGAGCGTCACACCGTCGGAGTCGGCGATCAGCACGAACCGCCGCAGCCGCTCGACGAACAGCGTCTGCCCGATCTCGCGCGGATCCAGCGTCCAGATCGCCTGCCCGCGTTCCACTTTCAGGAAGCCGCGCGCCGCGCCCCAGTCATCCTCCACACCCTCGGCCACGCGCTCCTGGATGATGTTCATCAGCCGCGACCGGAACGTGAAACCGATGCCGGTCAACAGCATGCCGAAGATGATCACATAGCTGATCGTCAGCCGGAAGCGCAGGCTCTTAACGCGGTTATGAGGCATCGGGAAACAGCCGCTGGCGAGGTTAACCCTTCGCGTCGGCCGGCAAATCGATCATATACCCGATGCCCCGCACCGTGTGGATCAGCTTCACCGGGTAGTTGTCGTCGATCTTGCTGCGCAGGTGCCGAATGTAGACGTCGACGATGTTGGTCAGCCCGTCATAATCCATGTCCCACACGTGCTCGACGATCATTGTCCGGCTCAGCGCCTTGCCCCGGTGCCGCATCAGGTACTCGAGAATGCTGAACTCCTTCGGCGCCAGGTCGATCACCTCGCCCGCCCGCGTCACCTTCCGCCGCAGCGCGTCCAGCGTCAGGTCGCCCACCTGGTACCGCTCCGGCAGCGCCGTGCCCCGGCGCAGCAGCGCCCGCACACGCGCCAGAAACTCCACGAACGCGAACGGCTTCACCATGTAGTCGTCGGCGCCCATTTCCAGGCCCTTAACGCGGTCGTCCACGTTGCCGCGCGCCGACAAAATCAACACCGACGGCGCCGACTTCCGGTTCCGTATCTTCTCGAGTACCTTCAGCCCGTCCATATCCGGCAACCCCAGATCCAGCACGATCAAGTCAAACTCGATCTCGTGAATCCGCGCCAGCGCGCTCGTACCGTCGTGCGCCGTCTCCACCTGATACCCGGCGCTCTCCAGACCCCGCGAAATGAAATCCGCGATGCGCTTCTCGTCGTCGACAACTAAAACCCTGGTGACGTCCATCCCACGCGAATCGTAGCATAACCGGGCCACCCGGTTCTCTCAGTGATTCTTCATCTTTCCCGCAATCGCGCGATCTCGTCGAGCAATCCCGGATCGTCCAGCGCCGTCGCGTCGCCCACCGGCTCCCCCAGCCACGCCGCCCGCACCAGCCGCCGCATCAGCTTTCCATTGCGCGTTTTCGGAATCCCGCTGATCGCTTTCACAAACACCGGCCGCAGCGGCTTGCCCAGTTCGTGCGCCACGCGGTCCTGCAGCGCGTGCTCCAGCGCCGCGCCGTCGGCCCCGTCTTCGAGCACGACAAACGCGCCGATCGCCGAGCCCTTCAACTCGTCCGGCACCGCCACCGCCGCCGCCTCCCGCACCCGCGGATGGCCCACCAGAATCGACTCGATCTCCGCCGGCCCCAC
>CAYMTH010000139.1:4186-9199 GCA_964393235.1 uncultured Solibacteraceae bacterium
CCTCCCGCACCCGCGGATGGCCCACCAGAATCGACTCGATCTCCGCCGGCCCCACGCGCTTGCCCGCCACCTTGATCGTATCGTCGCTGCGGCCCTCGATAAACCAGTGCCCGTCCTCGTCGCGCCGCGCGAAATCGCCGTGCCGCCACATCCCGGGAAACGTGCGCCAGTACGTGTCCAGATACCGCTCCGGGTCTTTGTAGAAACCCCGCGCCATGCCCAGCCACGGCGCGCGAATCACCAACTCGCCCACCTCGCCGCCGGCCGGCTGGCCCTGCTCGGTCACCACGTCGGCCGCGATCCCCAGGCAAGGCGCCGCGAACCCGCACGGCTTCACCGGCAGCAGCGGATTGTCGCAAAGGATCCCGCCCGAAATCTCCGTCCCGCCCGAGTAGTTCAGAATCGGAATCCGGCCCTTCCCCACTTTCTCAAACAGCCACCACCAAGGGTCCGGATTCCAGGGCTCGCCCGTCGAGGCTAAGAACCGCAGCGACGGCAACGCGTGGCACCCGGCCCACTCTTCACCGTAGGCGATCAGCGTCCGGATCAGCGTCGGCGACAGCCCCAGCACCCCCAGCGCCTGCCGGTCGGTCAGCGCCCACACCCGCGCCGGGTGCGGATGGTCCGGCGCGCCGTCGTAGAGCACCATCGTCCCGCCCAGCAGCAGCGAACCGTAGATCAGCCACGGCCCCATCATCCAGCCGATATCGGTAATCCAGGCGATCCGCGTCCGCGGCCCCACGTCGAAGTTCAGCGCCATGTCGGCCGCCGCCTTGATCGGAAACCCGCAGTGCGCGTGCAGAATGCCCTTCGGCTTTCCCGTCGTGCCGGAGGTGTAGACGATCAGCAGCGGGTCCTCGGCCGATGTCGGCTCCACGGCCCCGTTCGTCCCGCGCTCGACCAGTTCGTCCCACGTCAGGTCCCGCCCCGCGCGCATCTCCACCGCATGCCCGTCCATCCGGTTGACCACCACCACGTGCGCCACCGTCGGGCACCGGTCCGCCGCCTCGTCCGCCGTCTTTTTCGAGTGGATCGTCCGCCCGCGCCGCGGAAACGCGTTCGCCGTGAACAGCACCTTCGCGCCCACGTCGTTCAGCCGGTCCGCGATCGCCGCCGGCCCGAAGCCCGTGAACAGCGGCACCGCCACCGCCCCCACCCGCGCGATCGCAAGCATCGCCGCCGCCGTCTCCGGCATCATCGGCAGGTGCACGCCCACCGCGTCGCCCTTCCCCACGCCGAGGTCCCGCAGCCCGGCCGCGCATTTCTGCACCGCGATCCGCAGCGCCCGGTAACTCCACGCCCGCGTCGCGCCCTCTTCCCCTTCCCATGCCACCGCCGTCTGCCCCGGGTCTCCCCCCGCCAGACAAGCCGTCGATATGTTCAATCCCCCGCCCACGCACCACCGCGCCCACTCGGCGCCGCCGCTCAGGTCCAGCAGCTTTTCCACCGGCGGTTCGAACCGGATCTCCAAAAACCGCAGCAATTCCGCCGTGAACCACTCCACATCGGCAATCGAGCGAGCATACAGCGCGTCAAAGTCCGGCTCTCCGCACTGCCGCAGAAACGCCGTCAATCGCGCGCGTTCCTTCGTCTCGGCGTCCGGTTGCCAGGCAATCGGGGTCTTCATGGTTTGGTTTCTTCATTGTAGAGGCAGTTACCCGTTATCCTGTTAGGAAGCATGGATCCCGCAAACCAACCCCTTCCCTTTCAGGAGACCGTCGAGGCGCAGGGCCACCTGATCGACTCCCACATCATGGAAAGGATCTTCGACACCGTCGTCGAGTTTCAAGGCCGGTTCGAAGTGGAGATCTTCCAGATCGGGCGCACCAACTCCGACCCCTCCCACCTGCGGTTGAAAGTCGAGACCCCCACCCGCGAGCAGATGGACAGCCTCCTCGGCCAGCTCCTCGGCCTCGGCTGCACTCCGGCCGAAGACGGCGACGCCGAAACCCGCATCGTCGAACGCGACTGCTGCGCCCCCGAAGACTTCTACTCCACCACCAACAACCGCACCGAGATCCGCCTGAAGGGGGAATGGCTCCCGGTCGGCCGCCAGCGCATGGACGCCATGATCGTCGTCAACAACGGCGCCGCCGTCTGCCGCCGCCTGCGGGACCTGAAGGCCGGGGACGCCGTCGTCGTCGGCATGCGCGGCATCCGCGTCATCCCCGAAGCCAAGGAGCGCGACCGCCACGGCTTCTCCTTCATGAGCAACGAAATCTCCTCCGAACGGCAGGTCGATACCGCCGTCCGCCAGACCGCCGCCATGATGGAACAGATGCGCCGCGACGGCAAACGCATCGTCGTCGTCGCCGGCCCCGTCGTCGTCCACACCGGCGGCGTTGAACCGCTCAGCGCCCTCATCCGCCACGGCTGGGTCGATTCCCTGCTCGCCGGCAACGCCCTCGCCGTCCACGACATCGAAGCCGCCCTGCTCGGCACCTCGCTCGGCGTCCGCGTCGTCGACGGCCGCCTCGAAGAACACGGCCACCGCAATCACATGCGCGCCATCAACGCCATTTACCACGCCGGCGGCATCGCGGGCGCGGTAAAGTCCGGCCGCCTCACCTCCGGCGTCATGTACGAGTGCGTCAAGGCCAACGTGCCCTTCGTCCTCGCCGGCAGCCTCCGCGACGACGGTCCCCTGCCCGACACCATCACCGATATGAACGAGGCGCAGGACGCCTACAACGAACACCTGCAGGGCGCCGGCCTCGTGCTCTGCCTCAGCTCGATGCTCCACTCCATCGCCACCGGCAACATGCTGCCGAGCTGGGTCAAAATCGTCTGCGTCGACATCAACCCCGCCGTTGCCACCAAGGTCAGCGACCGCGGCACCGGCCAGGCCGTCGGCGTCGTCACCGACGTCGGCCTCTTCCTCGACCATCTCTCCCGCAAACTCATCCCGGCATGAAAAAGACCAAGGCCTACACCGACGAACACGCCTCCTCCGGCGTCCACACCGAACTCCCCGCCATCGAAACCTGGCCCAGCCAGTACAGCGAGGAGTACGAGATCGAGATCATCAACCCGGAGTTCACCTCCGTGTGCCCGAAGACCGGCCTGCCCGACCACGGCACACTGACCCTCCGCTACACGCCCGGCGAACACTGCCTGGAACTGAAGTCGCTCAAGATGTACTGGCTCGCCTACCGCAACCTCGGCATCTTCCAGGAAAACATCGTCAACAAGTTCCTGCGCGACGTCGTGAAATACGCCGATCCGGTACGCGCCGAGGTCATCGGCGACTTCACCCCGCGCGGCGGCATCGCCACCATCATCCGCGCCAGCTACGAACGGCCGAAAAAGGGATCGAAGCGTGGCCGCTGAGTCCGATCCGGCCCTCCGCGAACTCGAACAGGCGGTGCGGGACATCCAGTCCCGCGTCCGCGCCCGGCACCCGCAGGGCGAGCGCGGCAGCTTCGGCGTGGCGCTCGCGGACCTGATGCCGCTGCTCCACGCCCGCGACGCCGCGGAAGCGAAGGTGGCCGCCATCGGCACCGTCAATCCGCGTCCGCCGGGCCTCAAAAACAACCTCATCCAGAAGTGGAAGCGCTTCGTCGCCCGCGTCCTCGACTGGCACGTCCGCGAGCAGGTCGAGTTCAACCGCGCGCAGATCAACTGCGTCCAGGCGACCCTCGAAGCCCTCAACGAGCACAACCGCGCCCTCGAAGCCACCGCCGCCGCCGTCTCGGCCTGCCAGGGCGCCATCGAGCGTCTGCAGTGGGAGCTGGCCGATTTCCGCGCCGCCACCGAGCCGCGCCTCGAAAGCGCCGAAGCCGTCCGGGCCCGCGCGACGGAACTGGCCGACATCGTCAAGCACTGGCACGAGTGGCGCAAGGAGTGGGAGCGTAAGCTGGCCATCAACGAAACGCAGTTCCTGCGCAGCGTGGCCGACTTGCAGGGCGGCTTCACGCACCGGTCGACGATGATGGAGGCGAACTTCCGCGACATCGCCAAGGCGCAGCATGCCGATTTCGAAGGCGCGCTCTCTCGCGCCAACGCGGACATCCAGCAGCGTCTCTGGGCCGACCTCGACCGCATCCGGACCGAGTACGAAACGATCATTCACTCCGAGCTCCGTTCGGTACGCCAGAAGGCCTTCGCGGTCGCGGCCGTCGCCGCCCCGCGCGAACCCGAGCAGCACCCCTACGACTTCCTCCGTTTCGCCGAGCGCTACCGCGGGCCCGAAGCCTACGTGCGGCAGAACCTCGAGGGCTATCTTCCGTTTTTCGAGGGCAAGACCCGCGTCGTCGATCTCGGCTGCGGCCGCGGCGAGATGCTCGAGTTGTTGCGCGAAAAGGGTATCCCGGCGAAGGGCATCGATGGCAACAAGGAGTCGGTGGCGATCTGCAAATCGAAGGGTCTCGACGCCGAAGAAGGCGATCTCTTCGCCTGGCTCGAAGCGCAGCCCGACGGCGCGTTTGAAGTGCTGTTCTGCAGCCAGGTGATCGAGCATCTTCCGCCGCTCGAACTGCCGCGTTTCGTCCGGCTTTGCGCGGCGAAGGTAGAGCGTGGCGGGGTGGTGATTTACGAGACCCCGAATCCCGAGTGTCTGGCGATCTTCGCGACGCATTTCTATCTGGACCCGACGCATCACCGTCCGGTGCCCCCGACGCTGGCGGCGTTTCACATGGAAGAAGCGGGCTTGGGGCGCATTGAAATCCGTCGTCTCTCGCCGGCGGTCGACTCAATGCCGAGCCTGGCCTCGTTGCCCGCCGATTTCCGCGAAGCTTTTTTCGGCTGTCTCGACTACGCCATCATCGGCCGCAAACTCTAACTTTTCCACACCTTTTCCACACCACCTGGAAGCCAGAAGAATCCGGAATTGGCGTAGCTTTCGTCGCCGCCAGCCGCCACTTAGGGCACGGCCGCGCCCCATTCCGCCAGCCGGCGTTCGGCGTCGGCCACATCGCGCTGCAGCCGGGCAATGATCTCGCGCTCGTTCTGCACCCGCGTGGCGTACTCGTCGGCCTTGGACTCATCATCGCCCCAGTAGAACCGGGTCGTGGT
>CAYMTH010000139.1:9209-9721 GCA_964393235.1 uncultured Solibacteraceae bacterium
ACTACCTGGAAGCCAGATGAATCCGACCGGCAACTTCGGAATTCCCCTCCCGGCCGAAAAATCCCTACCGCCGCGTGCAGGAAGTCAGCCAGTTCTTGAACCGCGTGATTGGATTCCGCGGCTTCACATCCACCCGCTGCGGCGCCACCGCCACCGTCAACCGCGCCGTCACATCCCCCTGCGCCGCCCCCACCGTCCACTCCGCAAACCCCGCCTTCTTCACCGTCACCGCGCACGGCCCGCCCGCAAACTCCGCCACCCCGCCCGCATTCGCCGACACCGTCTCCGCCCGCCCCGCGCAAACCGCCGTCACCGCCGCCCCCGGCACCACCGCCCCCGACGGATCCACCACACTCACCCGCAACGCCGCCGCGGCCACCAGCAACCAGCCCACTACACCCCCTCCGGCGGCGCAAACAGATTCCCCCGCCCCAGTATCCAACCCGGATCCAGCCGCCGCTTCACCTCCCGCATCGCCTCGATCTCGGCCGGCGAATACATCAACTCCAGCA
>CAYMTH010000140.1:0-9706 GCA_964393235.1 uncultured Solibacteraceae bacterium
TGTACGTCGAAAAGCCGCTGACGCTGACCATCGAAGAGGGCCCGCAGATCGTGAAGGCCGCGCGGGTGAATAACCGGATCTGCCAGGTGGGCATGCAGCAGCGTTCGGGGCAGATTTATCTGCAGGCGAAGCGCGAGTACTTCGACACGGGCAAGCTGGGCAAGATCACGCTGGCGCGGACGTGGTGGCACGGCAACGGGGCGCACTTGCAGAAGGCCCCGGAGCGGCTGGCGCAGCAGCCGTCGAATCTCGACTGGGCGCGGTTTCTGGGTCCGGTGAAGTGGCGCGACTGGGATCCGCAGCGGTTCTGGAATTTCCGCGCGTACCTGGAGTTCGGCGGCGGGCAGGTGACGGATCTGTTCACGCACTGGATCGACGTGGTCCACATGTTCATGGGGCAGGACAACCCGATTTCGGCGAGCGCCGCGGGTGGCATTCTGCATTACAAGGACGGCCGCACGGCGCCGGATACGATCAACGTGCTGCTGGAGTATCCGAACGACTGGACGGCGACGTTCGAGGCGACGCTGGCGCCGGGCATCAAGGGCGCGGCGGTGGAGATGTGCGGGACGCTCGGCAAGCTGTACATCACGCGCAGCCACTTCGAGTTCCAGTCGATTGAGAAGGGCGCGCCGCCGGTGGTGGTGAAGTCGCCGCGGGACCAGACGATCGACCACGTGGAAAACTTTCTGGACTGCTGCCGGACGCGCAAGCTGCCGAACGGCGACGTCTACATCGGCCACCGTTCGGCCGCCGCTTCGCACCTGGGCAATATCGCCTACCTGCAGCGCCGCCGGCTCCGTTACAACCCCGACCGCGAGGAGATTCTACCGCTATGAACCGCCGAAACCTGTTGCGCGGCGCCGCCGCCATGTCCGCCGCGAGCTACATGCGCGTGCTGGGCGCCAATGACCGGATCCAGCTGGGCCTGATCGGCTGCGGCGACCGCGGCGAGTACGTCATGACGGTCTTCCAGAAGAGCAACCAGGTGGACGTTTCCGCGGTGTGCGACGTCTACGGCGCGAAGATCGACAAAGTCCAGCAGAAGGCGACGGCGGCCAAGGGCTTCAACGATCACCGGAAGCTGCTCGAGCAGAAGAACGTCGACGCGGTGTTGATCGCGACGCCGGACCACTGGCACTCGACCTGCGCGATCGACGCGATGAACGCCGGGAAAGACGTCTACGTGGAAAAGCCGCTGACGCTGACGATCGAGGAAGGGCCCCCGATCGTGAAGGCGGCGCGCGTGAACAACCGGATCTGCCAGGTGGGCATGCAGCAGCGGTCGGGCGAGAACTATCTGCAGGCCAAGCGCGAGTACATCGACTCGGGCAAGCTGGGCAAGATCACGATGGCGCGCACGTGGTGGCATGGCAACGGCTACCATCTGCGGAAGGCGCCGGAGGTGCTGCGCAACAAGCCGTCGAACCTCGACTGGGCGCGGTTCCTGGGCCCGGTGAAGTGGCGCGACTACGATCCGCAGCAGTACTTCAACTTCCGCGCCTATCTCGATTTCGGCGGCGGGCAGGTGACGGATCTGTTCACGCACTGGATCGACGTGGTCCACATGTTCATGGGGCAGGACAACCCGATTTCGGCGAGCGCCGCGGGTGGCATTCTGCATTACAAGGACGGCCGCACGGCGCCGGATACGATCAACGTGCTGCTGGAGTATCCGAACGACTGGACGGCGACGTTCGAGGCGACGCTGGCGCCGGGCATCAAGGGCGCGGCGGTGGAGATGTGCGGCACCGAGGGCAAGCTCTACATCACGCGGCAGGGCTTCGAGTTCCTGTCGGCGGAGAAGGGTGCGCAGCCGGTGAAGGTCCCGTATACGAAGGACCAGACGATCGACCACGTGCAGAACTTCCTCGACTGCTGCCGGTCCCGGAAGCTGCCGAATGCGGACGTCCAGATCGGACACCGGTCGGCGGCCGCCTCGCATCTCGGCAACATCGCGTACGTGCAAAAGAGAAAGCTAAACTATAATCCCGACCGCGAAGAAATTCTGCCGCTGTAGACCCGAGTTTCGCGCGTGTTACCTTTAGAGGCGGTATGAGGCAACTGCAGCCCGTTATCTGGATGAAGGGGACTTTTCTGAGTCCCCAGCATCTGCAGACGCAAGATAGATTCATTGAAAGCACTCTGCGGTTCCATACGGAGGCGCTGAGCTTCCGCCCGTGGGGTTTCGGGCACGTGCGCATCGACCACGAGCAACTGAGCGCCGGCAACATCGCGATCGCGTCGGCGTCCGGCATCTTTCCCGACGGCATGCCGTTCGACATTCCGGCGCCCGACAGCCCGCCGCCGCCGAAGCCGCTGGCCGAAGCGTTCGACGTCGACCAAAACGAGCTCGACGTTTTCCTCTGCATTCCGGAGCAGCGGATTCCGGGGCTCAACATCTCGCTGGCGACGCGGAAAGACGCGGCCACCCGCTACTTCTCCGAGGTGGCGATGCTGCGCGACGAGAACAACGGCCTCAACGAGAAGCCGGTGCAGGTGGCGCGGAAGAACTTCAAGATTCTGACCAGCAACGAGTCGCTCGACGGCTATTCGACCATCCGCTTCGCCCGCATCCGGCGGAATCCGACCGGGACGCTCGAAGTGGATCAGAAGTTCGTTCCGCCGAGCCTGGATATCAGCGGGACCGAGTACCTGCTGGCGCTGACCCGCCGGCTCATCGAGATTCTGAGCGCGAAGAGTTCGCTGCTGGCGAATCAGCGGCGGCAGAAGAACTTGAGCCTGGCCGACTTCGGCACGGCGGATATCGCGAATTTCTGGCTGCTGTATACGATCAACTCGCATTTTCCGCAGTTCCAGCATCTGCTCGAAGTGCGGCGCGGGCATCCGGAGCATTTGTACGAGGCGATGTCGTCGCTGGCCGGGTCGCTGACGACGTTTTCCACCAATATCCATCCGCGCGATCTGCCGAAGTACGACCACGACAATCTCGGCGGCTGCTTCTCCGAACTCGACGAACAGATCCGGACGCTGCTCGAAACGGTGGTGCCGAGCAACTTCGTTTCGCTGCCGTTGAAGCTGCTGCAGCCGGCCATCTACGGCACGCCGCTGGCCGAGGACCGGCTGTTCAAGAATACGCGCATGTACCTGGCGATCTCGGCCGACATGAACGAAGGCGAACTGATCGCCAAGACGCCCTATCTCGTCAAGGTCTGCTCGGCGAACCACATCGAGCACCTGGTGCGGCAGGCGCTGCCCGGCGTCACGCTGACGCACGTGCCGAAGCCGCCGAGCGCGGTGCCGGTGAAGTTGAACTGCCAGTACTTCAGCGTCGCCATGTCCGGCGGGGCTTGGGAAGCGATCACGCGCGCGCGCAACCTCGCGGCGTATGTGCCCGGCGATCTGCCGAACCCGAATCTCGAACTGATCGTATTGCTGCCGGAGGCCGGGTAACCCCGGCCCCTCGCTACTTCTTTATCACGAAGATCACGACCACGACGATCGCGATCAGCAGCAGTACGCCCAGGCCGATGAACATGCCCTTGTTGCTGGAGGCGGCCGGCGCCTGCGGCATACCCTGAGGCATTCCCTGGGGCATTCCCTGCGGCGCTTGCGGCATGCTGGGCATGCCCGGCTGCCAGTTAGGGGTATTGACGTTCATCTGCGGGCCGCTGAGGTAGGGATCGGAAACCGTCGGCGCATAGAACTGCGGCGCGGAGACGCTGCCCTGTTGGAAGTGCAGGCCATCGGACCCCATGGAGACCTGCGGCATGCTGAACTGCGGGCCGGACATTTGCGGGCCGCTTACCTGCGGCGCGGTGAACTGGGGACCGGAGAAGTTGGCCATGCCGCCCAAGGCACCCATGGCGGAACCGCCCGCGCCGCCCGCCGCGCCCGGGGCGCCAGGCGCTCCAGCAGCGCCCGCAGGACCGCCCGCGCCGGGGGCCATGAAGAGCCGGGTATATTCGCTGGGGCCGGTGCTGGCGCCCGGGACGCCTCCGCCGAGGCCCGCGCCGCCGGGACCGCCGGCGGAAGGCATCGTGAAGACCTGCGTCGCGCTGGCAGGCGGTGTGCCGCCGCCGAAACCGGAAGAGGGCGGAGTTGGCGTCGACGACGGGGGCGGGAAGGGCGAGGGACTACCGCCCGGGCCGCCGAACATCTGCGTGAACTCACCGGGCGTGCCGGATTTGGAGGGCGTCGGAGCCGTCGAAGAAGGAAGGGAGAACGGAGAGGACGACGCGGACGGCGTGGACGGCGAGGGTGACGACCCGAAACCGCTGCCGCCGGAGTTGAACATCCGCGTGAACTCGCCCGGCTGGCTTCCGCCGATGGGGCTCGATTCCGGCGGCATGGAGGGCAGGCCGGGCGGCGTGGACGAAGCGGGCGGGGCGCCGGAAGGCGAGTTGAACATGCGTGTGAACTCACCGGGGCCGCTGGAAGCGGCCGGCGCGGCCGGTGAGGAAGGCGGCGCGGAAGCGGCCGGGGGCATGGGTTCGGGCGCCTTGGGCGCCGAAGCCGGGGCGCTGAACATCCGCGTGAACTCGCCGGGACCGCCCGCTGCCGGGGCGGCCGGCGGCGCCGGTTTGGCCGGTTCGGGGGCCTTGGCGGGCTCGGCGGGCGCGGCGTTGACGGACTGCGCGCTGAACATGCGCGTGAACTCGCCGGGGGTGTTTGCTGCGGGCTTGGCGGGTTCGGGCGCCTTGGGGGCCTCGGGGGTTTTGGGTGCTTCGGGGGGCGCGGCTGACACCGACTGCGCGCTGAACATGCGGGTGAACTCGCCAGGGGCGCCAGCGGGCGGGGGTGGCGGCGCGGCGGGGGTGGCGGGCGCGGGGGCCGGCGCCTTCGGGGCTTCGGGCGCTTTGGGCGCCTCGGGCGGGGTGGCCGTCACCGATTGCGCGCTGAACATGCGGGTGAACTCACCGGGGGCGCCGGCGGGCGGGGCGGCGGGAGCGGCCGCCGCGGGTTCGGGGGCCTTGGGGGCTTCGGGAGCCTTCGGCGCTTCGTGCTTCGCGGTGCCTAGCGATTCGGCGCTGAACATGCGGGTGAACTCGCCCCCCGTGGGAGCGGCCGGCGGCGCCGGTTCGGCGGCTTTGGGCGGTTCGGGCGCCTTGGACGGTTCGGGCGCGGGAGCGCCCAGGGACTGGGCGGTAAACATCCGCGTGAACTCGCCCGGGCCGCTCGCTGCGGCCGGCGGTTCGGCGGGCTTCGGGGCCTCGGCGGGCTTAGCCGGTTCGGCGGCGGGTGTAGCGCCCGACTGCGCGGCGAACATCCGGGTAAACTCGCCGGGGCCGGCGGCGGCCGGTTCCGGAGACTTGGCCGAGGGCAGTTCTTCGGTCGGCGTTTCCGAGCTGGGCGCGGCGGGCGGAGCCGTCTTCGGCTGTCCGATGGGCGAGGAGGCGAAGAGGCGGGTGAACTCGCCGGCCTCGCGCGTCTTCCCGCCGGCTGGCGGAGTGGCGGGCGCGCTCGACATCGAGAGGCCGCCTTTCCGTTCGGGAACCTGAAAGAGACGGAGGAAGTCGTCGTCGGCGCCCTTGCGGGCGGCTTGCTGCGCGTCGCCGGGGGCGGGCGGCTTGGCCGGGCCCGGGGTCACCGCGCGGAACGGGGGGAGAGTGGCGCCCTTGGCGGGGTCGAAGCCCTGGAACGGCGGAAGGGTAGCGCCTTTTTCGGCGTCGGAGAGGAAGACCTCGGGGGCTTTGAAGGCCGGGAGTGTGGCGCCCTTTTCGGGGTTGTAGGCCTGGAAGGCCGGCAGGGTGACGCCCTTCTGGAACTCCGGCGCGCCGGAGGGCGTGTCGGGAAGGCCGCCGAGCCATTCGCGCAGACCTCGGCGATCCGGCAGAAGATGCGACACCACGTACGGAGTGCCGTCCGTGTCCCCGAGCTCCAGCACGAACTGGCGGTGCTCCGGGCTCAGCTGCTGCAGCTTGTCGAGCAGGGCGCTGTTTTCCGGGTTCCGCCCGGCCAGAAAGAGATGGACCTCGACCGCTTGGCCGGAGGCCTTTTCGCGGCCGATGAACGTCTTGATTCCGTCGTTCCGCAATTCCGCCAGGATCTCGTATTTGTTGTCAAAGCTCATTGCCTGTCTACCCGTACCGTGCCAGTAGATTATCACGGCGGCTCCGAAAAGCCGCATTCCGCAAAACCACTAACGTGGCATGCGCAATCACCTGGGAAAAGCCATCAACGCTCTTCCAATTTCCTACGGTAGCAAGTCGAGGGCGCTGTGGTAGAGTAAATCGTGCCGAGAAGCGGAAAATGGCCGGAGTTTAGTCGCCGAATCCGCGTTAGGGATTGAGCGCATGAAACAGCTTTCGCGCGTTGTCTGGTCGGAGGGAATGTACCTCGGGCCTCATCATTTTCAGGTGCAGGGCCGGTACTTCGAGGACTCGATCCGGTTCGCGACCTCGTCTCTGTGGTTTGAACCGTGGGGTCTGACCGGTTGCGAGCTCGACTCGGAAGCGCTGATCAACGGTACCCTTTCGGTTCTGCACGCCCGCGGGATTTTTCCCGACGGCCTGCCCTTCCACATGCCGCAGCACGATCCGCTGCCGCCGCCGCGCAACATCGCCGAAGAGTTTCCGATGACCCGTGACCGGGTGACGGTCTTCCTTACTATCCCCGCCCGCAAGGAAAATGGTCTGAACTGCGTGCCGAAGGAAGAGGTCACCGGGCTGCCGGTCCGCTTCGTCGCCGAAAACCAGATGCTGTTCGATGAGACCACCGGGCGCGACGAAAAGGCGGTGCGGCTCGGCCGGAAGAACATCCAGCTCGCGCTCGACCTCGATACCCCCGACCCGGAAACCTCCGTCGCCATCGCCCGCGTCATGCGCGACGGCAGCGGCAACTTCGTCTTCGACCCCACCTTCGTTCCGCCGTGCGTGCAGGTTGCCGCCAGCGAGCGCGTGTTGAGCCTGCTGCAGCGCCTCGTCGACATCCTCGACGATAAGAGCCGTTCGCTCGGCCGCGGCAAGAGCGGCGGCGCCAGCCTCTGGTCCGAATACTCGACTTCTGAAATCGCCACCTTCTGGATGCTGCACAGCATCAACGCCGCGCTCGCCCCGCTGCGCCATCAATTAAAGGTGAAGCGCGGCCACCCCGAAGAGCTCTACCAGGAACTGGCGCGGCTCGCCGGGGCGCTTTGCACATTTTCGGTTGATCATCATCCGAGCCGGATTCCGCTATATAAGCATCGGGAACTCGACCGCACGTTCGAAGAGCTCGATACGCTGATCCGTCTCCTGCTCGAAACGATGGTGCCCACGCAGTACATTCAAATCCCCCTGGAAAAGACCGCCGAGTACTTCTACCGTGGCGCGGTCACCGACCAGCGTGTGCTCAATCCGTCGAAGTGGATCCTCAGCGTCCGTTCCCCCGCGATGGAAGCCGACGTCATCCGCAAGACCCCCCAACTCGCCAAGTTCTGCTCCACCGCCTTCGTGCCCAAACTCGTCGAACGCGCCCTGCCCGGACTGCCTCTCATCCATCTTCCCGTCCCCCCCTCCGCCATCCGGTCGCGCGTCGACGCCCAATACTTCACCATCAGCTGCAAAGGCCCGTGCTGGGACAGCATCTCGCAGTCCCGCCAGGTAGGCCTTTATATACCCGGCGAAATCCCGGACCCCAAGCCGGAACTGTTCGTCATCATGGAATCCTGAGTTCGCACCGTATTTCGAGGAGAGCATGCAACCTATTGCTGCCAATACCGCCCCCGCCGCTTTCGGCACCGAGCGGCGCGCCGAAAACCTGGCATGGGTCTTCCAGGAAGTCTTCACTGTCGTCGAGCGCATGCGCTCCAACCGGCAGCCGGTCACCGATGCCAACGTCTTCCGCCACCAGATGCGCGAAGCCATCAAGATGGCCGACCAGGAAGCCCGCAAGCGCGGCTACGACCCGGAAGAGATCAAGCTCGCCATCTTCGCCGTCATCGCCTTCCTCGACGAATCGATCCTCAATCTCCGCCTGCCCGTCTTCGCCGACTGGCCGCGGCAGCCGATGCAGGAAGAGTACTTCGGCCACCACGTCGCAGGCGAGATCTTCTTCCAGCACCTGCAGAAGTTGCTGCAGATGAACGACTCGCAGTCGCTCGCCGACCTGCTCGAAGTCTTCCAGCTCTGCCTCTTGCTCGGCTTCATGGGCCGCTACAGCCTCGGCAACCGCGGCGACCTGCAGCCCATCCTGCACGCCACCAGCGAGAAGATCCACCGCATCCGCCGCACCAACATCGCCATCTCGCTCAACGGCATGCTGCCGCCCCCCGGCGAGCAGGCGCCGGCCGGCAACGACCCGTGGGTCAAGCGGTTCGTCATCATCGCCGCGGCCTGTCTGGTCCTCACGCTCGGCCTCTTCGGAACCTACTATTTCCTGCTTTCCAACGGCATCAGCAGCCTCGCCTCGCTGGCCCGCGGTCGATAAGGAGCCCCACCCATGTCTCCCGTTGTCATCGTCATCATCGGCCTTCTGCTCTGGATCGGCCTCTCGGTCGGACTCGGCTTCCTGATCGGCCTCACCGGCTCGACGCTCTATATCTTCATCGGCATCATGAGCATCGTCGGCATCATCGGCGCCGGCCTCTACCTCTGGTTCCGTTCCAAGCAGCCCGCCAAACCCGGCGCCTCGAGCGGCGATCCGGAAATCGAAGCCCTCTGCAAGGACGTCGACGCCAAGCTCGCCGTCGCTAAAACGGCGCAGGGCGCCAAGATCAGCAACCTGCCGCTCGTCTTCCTGATGGGCGAGTCCGGTAGCGTCAAGACGACCACGATCCTCAATAGCGGTCTCGAGCCCGAACTCGTCACCGGCCAGGCCTACCAGGACACCAACATCGTCCCGACCCGCTTCGCCAACATGTTCCTGGCGCGCCAGACGCTGTTCCTCGACGCGGCCGGCGGCTTCATGAACGACGCCAACCGGTGGACCCGCCTAGTCCGCCGCCTCGCCCCCGGGCAGTTGAAGAGCGTCGTCGGCGCCAAGGCCCAGGCCCCGCGCGCCGCCATCGTCTGCTTCGACGGCGAGACCTTCTTCCGCCCCGGCGGCATCGAAGCCGCCACCGTCACGGCCCGCAAGCTCAACGAGCGCCTGGTGGAAATCTCAGCCCAGCTCGGCATCCGCGTCCCGGTCTACGTGCTGTTCACCCGCATGGACCGCATGCAGTTCTTCCTCGATTTCGTGCGCAACGTCGGCAACGAGGAGGCGCTCCAGATCTTCGGCGTCACGTTGCCCATCCGCTCCGCCGACGCCGGCGGCATCTATTCGGAAGACGAAACCCGCCGCCTGACCGAGCAGTACAACCTGCTCAACCACTCGCTCTGCGATAAGCGCCTGCTCTTCCTCCCGCGCGAAAACGATCCCGCCAAGCTGCCCGGCGCCTACGAGTTCGCCCGCGAGTTCGCCAAGCTCCGCCGCCCGCTCGTGCAGTTCCTGGTCGACCTCTGCAAGCCGAGCCAGCTCCGCACCTCGCCCTTCCTCCGCGGCTTCTACTTCTCCGGTGTCCGCCCCATCGTCGTCGACGACTCGGCCGGCCTCCAGGCCGCCCGCCAGCAGCACCAGTCCGCCATGGAACAGGGCGGCGCCGGCGCCACCAAGATCTTCAAGCTCGGCCCCGGCGGCACCATGGGCCAGCAGGGCACGTCCTTCACGCCGCAAGTCGGCGCCACCCGCAAGGTGCCGCAGTGGACCTTCCTCGGCAGGCTCTTCAACGACGTCATCCTGGCCGACCACGAGGCGCAGACCGCGTCCAGCGCGTCCACCAAGA
>CAYMTH010000141.1:0-9694 GCA_964393235.1 uncultured Solibacteraceae bacterium
CGATGGCTACAAGCTCTCCGACGAGGTCGAGCACGAGGTTTTCGCCGATGCCGAGCGCCTCGATGGATTCGGGGACGCGCGGGGCGAAACGGCTGACGAGTTGTTTGCCCGGAGGGGGAATGGTTGCCGACGACATAGCTCTGAGTGAATATCGGCAGTTCGGGGCGCGCACTTTACCTTTGCACGGAAACGGGGCGGGGGGCGTCAAGGAATATGTGGGAATGCGTCAACTAGCGCTGGCCGCGGCGTTGTGCGGGATGGTGTGGGCGGGAGAGCCGTCGGCGCGCGCTCTTTTGAAGCGGGGCGGGAGGGCGGAAAAGCGGGGGAATCTGGCCGAGGCGGTCCTGTTGTACAACCAGGCGGCGGCGAGGGGGGCGGTGACGGCGGCGGCGCGGGCGGAGGGTTTGCGGGCGAGGATGCTGCGGGAAGGGGCGGGGGCGGCGCCGGCGGCGGCGGTGGCGATGCCGGCGCAGAAGATCCAGATGACCGGGGAGGCGGACCCGGCGGTGTTTGCCCCGATCACGGACCGGGAGTTGAAAGAGGCGCGGGAGATGCTGCCGCCGCCGGAGCTCGCGTTGCCGGCCGGGAAGTTCACCGTGGACTGGCGGCAGGACCCGCAGAAGGCGTGGATGGAACTGGGGCGGATGCTGGGGCTGGAGGTGCTGTTCGACGGGGAGTATCCGGAAGGGGGGAAGGAGATCCGGTACCGGAGCGCGGAGCAGACGGGGCGGCAGTTGCTGCAGGGGTTGTCGACGGCGACGGGGAGTTTCGTGGTGCCGCTGGCGGAGCGGCGGATTCTGGTGGTGAAAGATACGGTGCAGAAGCGGCAGGAGCGGGAGCCGACGGTGGCGGTGGTGCTGACGCTGCCGGACCCGACCTCGACGCAGGAGATGCAGGAGGCGGGGCGGGCGGTGCAGCAGGTGATGGAGATCCAGAAGTTCGCGATCGACAATACGCGGCGGATGGTGCTGATGCGGGACCGGGTATCGAAAGTGCGGCCGGCGCAGAAGCTGTTCGAGCAGTTGCTGGGGGCGCGGCCGTCGGTGGTGGTCGAACTGGAGCTGTACGAGATGCGGCGGACGGGTACGACGCAGGCGGGGATCGGGCTGCCGACGTCGGCGAAACTGTTCTGGCGGAGGCGTTTTTTCAACAATGATCCGGACAAGATCGACCCGGGGGCGCCGATGGCGACGTTCGGCGGGGGGAACGGGCTGATCGGAATGACGTTGGCGGACGCGACGGTGACGGCGACGGCGTTGAAGAGCTTCGGGACGACGGTGCAGCGGGCGTTTCTGCAGTCGGTGAGCGGGCAGCCGGCGCAGCTGCTGCTGGGGGAGAAGTATCCGATTCTGACAGCGGGATATTTCGGGACGATCGGGGAGGGGGAACAGGGGTTTACGCCGCCGCCGTCGTTTCAGTTCGAGAACCTGGGGCTGACGATGAAGGTGACGCCGTTCGTGCACGACTCCGAAGAGATGACGCTGGAGGTGGAGGCGGAGTTCAAGCTGCTGACGGGGGCGGAGATCAACGGGATCCCGATTCTGGCGAACCGGAAGTTCACGTCTCGGGTGCGGATGCGGGAGGGGCAGTGGGCGATGATGGGGGGATTGACGCAGGACTCGCGGACGTTTAACTCGACGGGGATTCCGGGGTTGATGCAGTTGCCGGGGATCGGGCCGGTGTTCCGGCAGAACACGGTCGAGGTGAACGACGGGCAGATGCTGCTGCTGTTGAAGCCGCGGCTGCTGGGAGCGGGGACGGACCTGGTGCCGGACGCGATTCACCTGGGGCCGGAGGCGCGGCCGTCGATGGTCTACTGACGGGGTTTACTGACGCCGCGCGATTTCGAGCAGCAGGCGGGGGATGCGGGCGATGTGGTCGGGTTGGGTGCGGAAGTTGACGATGCAGGCGCGGAGGGCGAATTTGCCGTCGATTACCGCGTTCGACAGGAAGAGTTCGCCGGAGTGCTGGATCCTTTCGAGGAGGCGCTCGTTGAGGGCGTTCAGGTCTTCAACGCCGGGCGGGCGGTAGCGGAACGTCGTGATGGAGAGGGAGTGGGTGAGAGGCTCGAAGTCGGGGTACTGCGCGAGTTCGTCGTAGAGCTGGCGGGCGAGGCGGATATCCCCGGCGATCGTTTCGACGATGCCCTGGCGGCCTGCGGCGCGGAGGGCCATCCAGACCTTCAGCGCACGGAAGCCGCGGGAGTTCTGGGGGCCCAGCTGGTAGTAGTTCAACTGGCCTTCGAAGCGATAGTAGGGCGGGGAGTGATCGAAGGTATCGAGGAGATGGCGGGGGTTCTTGACGAGGGCGCAGCCGGCTTCGAGCGGGGCGTAGAGCCACTTGTGGGGGTCGACGGCGAGGGAGTCGGCGAGGTGGAGCGCGTTGAGATCGGGAGAGGCGTCGGGGAGGGCGGCGGCGGGGGCTCCGTAGGCGCCGTCGATGTGGAGCCAGACCGCGTTGGTCTGGCAGACGGCGGCGAGATCGACGATGGGGTCGACGGCGCCGGTGGAGACGGTACCGGCGGAGGCGGCGAGGAAGAAGGGCGTGAGGCCGCGGGCGCGGTCGGCGTTGATTTGTTCGGACAGGGCGGCGGGGTCGAGGCGCTGTTGGGAGTCCGTTGGGATGTAGTGGATGGCGCCGAGGCCGAGACCGAAGAGGTCGGCGGCTTTCTGGATCCAGGTATGGGTTTCCTTCGACGCGTAGGCGACGAGCGGACCGGGCGGGGCGTGGCGGCGGGCGGCGAGGAAGCCGATGAAGTTGGCCATGTTGCCGCCGGAGACGAGGAGGCCGCCGCAATCGGTGGGATAGCCGAGGAGTTCGGCGATCCAGCGGATGGACTGGGCCTCGATTTCGGTGCCCATGGGGCCGAGGATCCAGGCGCCGACGTTGGGGTTGACGGCGGCGGCCATGAGGTCGGCGAGGGCGCCGATGGGGGCGGCCGAGGAGGTGACGTAGCCGGCGAAGAGGGGGTGGCCGTTGTGGAGGGAATGTTGGGAGAGGAGGCGCCAGGCGTCGGCGAGGACTTGGGCGTTGGGAGTGGGAGTTTCGGGGAGGGGGGCGTCGCCGAGCGCGGCGCGGACTTCGGCGGGGGATTCGCCGGGGGTGACTTTGGCGGCGGGGAGTTGGCGGTAGAAGTCGGCGAGCTGGTCGATGAGCTGGTGGCCGAGGGCGCGAAACTCCTCGGGGTCCATATCGAGGAGGGATCGGCGGGGCGTCATATGCGGTGGAAGCCCTTGAGGATGTCGCGGGTGGAGTAGCGGAGGGCGATGGGGCGGCCGTGGGGGCAGTTGGTGGGGTGTTCGCAGCGGGCGAGTTCGCGGAGGAGCCACTCCATTTTCTGCTGGTCGAGGCGCATGTTGATCTTGATGGCCGCGCGGCAGGCGATCGTCGCGCAGACGTTGCGGCGCACTTCGTCGAGCGTCGCGCCGCGGAATTCGCGCTCGGCGGTTTCGAGGATTTCGAAGAGGATTTTCTCGATGTCGCCGGGCTTGACGGCGGCGGGGGCGGCGGAGATGGCGATGGTCCGGTTGCCGAAGGGTTCGGATTCGAAGCCGGAGGCGCGGAGTTCGTCGGCGATCTTGGCGTACTCGATCTGCTGGCCGGCGGTGAGTTCGACGACGATGGGCATGAGGAGGGCCTGCTGTTCGACGTTGCCGGAGGCGCGCTGGCGGAGGACCTGCTCGAAGAGAATGCGTTCGTGGGCGACGTGCTGGTCGATGATCCAGAGGCCGTCGCGGCCGGCGGCGAGGATGAAACTCTCGTGCAACTGGCCGAGGGGGCGGAGGTCGCGGAGGATGTCGAGGGAGTTGATGGGGTCGAGGATGACGCCCTCGGGCATGCCGCCGTGGGTGTCGGGGATGCGGGTTTTGAGGGGCGGCTGGGGGGGCGCGGCCGGGGGCGGGGGGGCCTCGGTGAAATCGAAGCGCTGGGGGGGCGCGGGGGGCTGGCGTAGGGAAAACGTCGGGAGGTCGGCGGGCTGGACGCCTTGCGGGTCGTCGGGGGGGATGACGGAACGAAGGGTGGCGTTTTCGAGCTGCTGGGAGAACTCGGAATAGGGGAGGCGGGCGGCAGGCTGGGCGGGCGCGGGGAGGGGCAGGTTCGACACGGGGCGGGACTGCATGATGGAGGCGCGGATGGAGTCGCGCACGAAGTCGTGGACCCAGGAGCCGTGGCGGAAGCGGACTTCGGTTTTGGAGGGGTGGACGTTGACGTCGACTTCTTCGGCGTCGCAGTCGAGGAACAGCAGGGCGAAGGGGAAGGCGCCCGGGGGCATGAGGTTGTGATAGGCCGACTGGAGGGCGTGGAGGAGGAGCTTGTCGCGGATGAGGCGGCCGTTGACGAACAGGTAGATCGAATTGCGGTTGTACTTCTGGACCTGGGGGCGGGAGACGAAGCCGCGGAGGAGGAAGACGCGGGTGCGTTCCTCTTCGGGGAGGCCTTGGGGCGGGTCGGGGAGGAGGATCTCCTTTTCGTGGTCGCCGATATCGATCAGATCCTCGAGGATATTGGAGCCGAAGACCTGGAAGACGCGTTCGCGGAGGGTGGAGACGGGGGTGACGTGGAGGAGTTGGCGGTTGTCGTGGCGGAGCTCGAAGGTCTTGTCGTGGTGGGCGAGGGAGTAGTGGGTGACGAGGGAGGCGATGTGGGCGAGTTCGGTCTGGTCGGAGCGGAGGAATTTTTTGCGGGCGGGGACGTTGAAGAAGAGATCGCGGACGGTGATGACGGTGCCTTCGGCGAGGGCGGCTTCGTCGCAGCGGATCATTTTGCCGCCGTGGATTTCGACGATGGAGCCGGTGGATTCTTCGGGGGCGTGGGTTTCGAGGGTGAGGCGGGAGACGGAGGCGATGGAGGGGAGGGCTTCGCCGCGGAAGCCGAGGGTGGAGATGGCGAAGAGGTCTTTGACGGAGGAAAGTTTCGAGGTGGCGTGGCGTTCGAAGGCGAGCATGGCGTCGTCGCGGAGCATGCCGCAGCCGTTGTCGGTGATGCGGAGGAGGCGGCGGCCGCCGGACTCGGCTTCGATGGCGATGGAGGTGGAGCCGGCGTCGAGGGAATTTTCGAGGAGTTCCTTGATGACGGAGGCGGGGCGTTCGACGACTTCGCCGGCGGCGATCTGGTTGGCGACTGCGTCGGGGAGGACGCGGATTCTACCCATCGTTCTGAGTGTAGCGGAGTACCGGAAGGGGGTACCCGCTTTGATAGAATCTCGGGCAATGCGAAAACTTCAGATTTCTTTCGTTGCGCTCGCGGCGGTGTTCTTACCCGTCCTGAGCGCGCAGAATTTCGCAACCATCACGGGGTCTATCACAGACAAGTCGGGAGCGGTGGCCAGCGCCACGAAGGTGACCGCCACGAACCTCGACACTCAGGTTGCGAGAGAAACATTATCGGACGACAGCGGCACGTACACGATCCCCTTACTGCCGCCGGGCCGCTACAAGGTAGCGGCGTCGAAGACGGGATTCCGGCAGATGGTGCAGGAGAGCGTGACGCTCGAAGTGAACCAGACGGCGCGCCTGGACTTCCAGTTGGAAGTGGGCCAGGTGACGGAGACGGTGGAAGTGAAGGCGTCGGGTCCGCTGCTTGAGAGCGACAACTCGGCGATCGGGCAGGTGATCGAGCAGAAGGCCGTGGCGGAACTGCCGTTGAACGGGCGGAACTTCGTGCAGCTGGCGACGCTTGGACCGGGCGTGACCGGTGTGGGCTTTGGCGCCAAGGGCACGATCATGAGCGGCACGCGGCCGGACGATTTGCGGCCGGGCAGCGAAATTTTCGCCAACGGGAACCGGGAAGGTTCGAACAACTTTCTGTTTGACGGTATCGACAACAACGAGCGGCTGACGCTGTCGATCGTGCTGCGTCCTTCGGTGGAAGCGGTGCGGGAGTTCAAGATTCAGACGAACCTGTTTTCGGCCGATCAGGGGCGCAACTCGGGCGCGACGGTGAACGTGATTTCGAAGTCGGGTTCGAACGAGTGGCACGGGAGCGCGTACGAGTTCCTGCGCAACGACGCGACGGACGCGCGGAACTTCTTTTTGCGGAACAAACCGACACTGCGGCAGAACCAGTTCGGGGCGAGCTTTGGTGGAAAGATCATCAAGGACAAGCTGTTCTTCTTCACGAACTACGAAGGGTTCCAGCGCCGGCAGGAGCGGGCGTTCGTGAACACGGTACCGACGGCGAACATGCGTACGGGCAACTTCGGGGAAGTGCGGGACATTTTCGATCCGAGCACGCTGCGCGCGGCGCCGGGGACGGCGTCGGGCTTCACGCGGGATCCGTTCCCGAGCCGGACGATTCCGGCCAACCGGTTTGACCCGGTGATGGCGCGGATGATCCAGGCGTATCCGCAGCCGACGCTCGGAGGGATCGTGAACAACCACACCTCTTCGCCGAAGGAAAAGCAGCGGTGGAACCAGTTCGACGGGCGCGTGGATTACAACATCAACGAGAAGAACAACTTCTTCGCGCGCTACTCGCAGCAGAACACGGTGACGACGCGGCCGTCGACGTTCCTGAACGCGACGATTCCGGGGATGGAAGGCAAGTACGGGCTCGGGAACGAAGACACGTTCGCGGGCGACTCGTCGCTGAAGGCGTTCCATAGCGTGGCGAACTGGGTTCGCACGTGGACGCCGACGTTCATCATGGAAGCCAAGCTGGGCTTCAACCGGTTCGACCTCGTGTTCCTGCAGGAAGGCGCGGCGCCGGGGGCGAAGCTGGGCGAGAAGCTGGGCGTGGCGCGGGCCAACCAGGGTCCGAACTCGGACGGCATTCCGATCTTCAGCCCGGCCGGTTACACGGGCATCGGGCAGACGCGCTCGCTGCCGATTATCCGGTTTGAGGACACGATCAACCCGGCGTTCAACTTCACGAACCTGCGCGGGAAGCACGCGATCAAGTTCGGGACGGACTGGCGGCAGCGGCGGTTGACGCAGTACCAGACCAACCGCGGCAACGGCCGTTTCAACTTCGGCCGCACGTACACGGACAACCCGAACAACGCGGCGGCGACGGGCGACGCGATGGCGGCGCTGCTGCTGGGCACGGCGAGCACGATCGAGCAGGACTTCACGCTGTTCGAACCGCGGATTCTGCAGTGGGAGTGGAACTTCTACATCCAGGACGACTGGAAGGTGACCGACAAGCTGACGATCAACGCCGGCTTGCGGTACGAGTTCGACACGCCGACGCGGGAACTGAACAACAAGTGGTCGAACTTCGACGTGGTGACGGGCAAGCTGCTGCTGGCCGGGTTCAACAGCGACGAAGCGACGGGCGTGAAGCAGGACATGAACAACTGGGCGCCTCGGCTGGGCTTTGCCTACCGGCTGCGTCCGGGGACGGTGATCCGCGGCGGCGCGGGCATCTTCTACAACCCGGTGGGTTCGGAGAGCGTGATGATGCGGCGTCACCGGCAGCTGCCGTTCGGGCCGATCAACACGGTGGACATCAACCAGTTCATCGCGAATCCGCGGCGCGTGTCGCAGGGTCTGGATCCGATCCCGAACCTGGACCCGAACGTGGTGGCGAACAACCCGGTGGGCGCGATGCTGGCTATCGACCAGCGGATCCGGAACGGGATTGCGCAGCAGTACAACTTCCAGATCCAGCAGAGCCTGCCGAAGGACATGGTGTTCAAGATCGGCTACGTGGGCAACATGGGCCGTCGTCTGGAAACCACCTACGACTACAACCAGCCGGAGCCCGGCGCGGCGCCTCCGGCGCAGCGGCGTCCGCTGCGGTTGCTGGCGCCGAACGTCCAGGGCGTGACCTTCAACGTGAGCGACGGCCTGTCGTCGTACCACTCGCTGCAGATGAGCCTGGAGCGGCGGTTCGCCAACGGGATCGGGTTCCTGTCGGCTTACACGTGGGCGCACTCGATCGACGACGTGGCCAACCAGTTCGGCGGCGCGGACAACGGTCCGATTCCGCAGGACCGCCGGTTCCGCCGGGCGGACCGGGGCAACTCCGGTCACGACATGCGGCACCGGTTCATTCACTCGATGAACTACGAACTGCCGTTCGGCAAGGGCCGGAAGTACGGGACCGGGCTGAACAAGGGCCTCGACGCGGTGCTGGGCGGTTGGGACATGAACCTGATCGCGGCGATGCAGACGGGTCTGCCGTTCACGCCGGTGCTGGCGAGCTCGGTTTCGAACGCGGGCGGCAGCCGTCCGGACGCGTTCCGGAGCGCGAAGCTGGACAACCCGACGATCGCGAAGTGGTTCGACACGTCGCTGGGCACGGCGGCTTCGGGCGCGGCCTGGGGCACGCCGGCGATCTACACGTTCGGCAACGCGGCGCGCAACCCGCTGTATGGGCCGGGCCGTGTGAACTTCGACTACTCGGTGTTTAAGAACTTCGCGCTGACGGAGAAGTACAAGCTCCAGTTCCGTACGGAGATCTTCAACCTGTTCAACCACGCGCAGTTCGACCTGCCCGCCACGGGCGTGGGCAACCCGAACGCCGGCATCATCACCGGCATCGTCGGGACGCCGCGGCAGATGCAGTTCGCGCTGCGTTTGTCGTTCTAGTTGTTTGAGCGGCCCGGAGGGTATCCCCCTCCGGGCCTTTTTCTATTTGGAGAGGAGATTTTCATGCGCCGATTTCTTTGGACAGTGGCCGCGCTGGGACTGGCGGCGGCGGATTTCGAGGCGGTGGACGAGAAGGAGTTCCGGAAGCTGATCGGGCCGGAGGCGAAGGTCACGAGGCTGGCGACGGGCATGCAGTTCGTCGAGGGACCGGTGTGGATGCCGGGCGGATTTCTGGTGTTCAGCGACATTCCGGCGAACGAGTTGAAGAAGTGGGACGGGGCGGCGGTGACGACGTTCCGGAAGCCGAGCCAGAACGCAAACGGAAACACGCTGGACCGGACGGGGCGGCTGCTGACGGCCGAGCACGGCGGGCGGCGCGTGTCGGTGGCCGGGGCCGACGGGAACGTGGAGACGCTGGTCGATTCGTTCGAGGGCAAGAAGCTGAACTCGCCGAACGACGTGGTGGTGACGCGGGACGGGGCGGTGTGGTTCACCGATCCGGACTACGGGCTGGCCGGGCGGCCGAAGGAGCAGGCGGGGAACTACGTCTACCGGTTCGAGCCGGCGACGAAGAAGCTGACGGCTGTCGTGAAAGATTTCGACAAGCCGAACGGGCTGTGTTTCTCGCCGGACCAGAAGAAGCTCTACGTGGCCGATTCGGGCGCACCGCGGCACATCCGGGTTTTCGATGTGGCGAAGGACGGGACGGTGACGGGCGGGGCGGTGTTCGCGAAGATCGACAAGGGCGGGCCGGACGGGATCCGGTGCGACGGGGGCGGGCGCGTGTGGTCGAGCTCGGGGGACGGGGCGCAGGTATTCGCGGCCGATGGGCACTTGATCGGGCGGATTCTGCTGCCGGAGGCGGCCGCGAACCTGGCGTTCGGCGGCAAGGACGGGAAGACGCTGTTTTTGACGGCGCGGAAGTCGCTGTACGCGGTGGAGACGCGGGTCCGGGCGGCGAAACGCTAGGCGAGGATTTCCTTGATGGGGTGGCCGAAGTCGAGCTCGGTGCGTTTGCGGCCGGGGACTTCGAGCCGGCGGGGATCGAGGCCGAGCTGGTGCAGGATGGTGGCGTGGATGTCGGTGACGTAGTGGCGGTTTTCGACGGCGTGGAAGCCGATCTCGTCGGTGGCGCCGTGCACGATGCCCTGCCGCAACCC
>CAYMTH010000142.1:0-9689 GCA_964393235.1 uncultured Solibacteraceae bacterium
TCAGGGCATACATGTCGATCAGGGGGGCGCCGGTGGCGGCGGCCAGGCGGCGGGTTTCCTCCACATAGGGGGTAAGGCAGTCCGGACGGATCCGGCCGTCCGGTGTGAAGTTGCGGCGGACGATGGAGGTGACGAGCACCGGAATGGCGCCGGCGGCGCGGGCTTCGGCGACGTAGCGGGTCATGTTGGCGCGGAAGGTGGTCTGGGGATCGGTTTCGCGGGCCGGGCCTTTTCCGGGGCAGTCGTTGTGTCCGAACTGGATGAGGATGTAGCGGGCGCTGCCGTCGATGGCGGGCCGCCACAGGCCTTCGTCGCGAAAGCTCTTCGAACTGCGGCCGCCGCGGGCGAGGTTGCGGACGACGGCTTTTCCTTCGAGCGCGGCCTGAAAGCCGGGGCCCCAGCCGCTATTCGCGGCGACGGTGGAATCGCCAACGAGGGTGACGTGGGTTTGCGCGGCGCAGGCGAGCGCGGCGAACAGGAGGAGGCGCATCGCCACCAGTTTAGTGGAGAGGCGGTTAGCGCGAGTTTTGCGGCATCGTGATCAACTGACCGGACGCCGGAGCGGCGACGCCGGAGTGCATCTGTTGCAGCGAACGCAGCATGGCGGAGAGTTCGGGCCAATCGGAATCGATCAGCGAGGCCGTCGACTCAAGCATGTTGCGCGACAGGAGGCTGATGAAAAGGGACACGAGTTCCGGATCGCGCCAACCGCGGGCGACTTCGTCTTCAAGGACGCGGGTGGCCTCCTCCACGGAGAAGGCGCGTTTGTAGGTCCGCTCGGTGATGAGAGCGTCGAAGATATCGATGATCTGGAGAATCCGGGCGAGCAGCGGAATGTTCTCGCCGCTCAAGCCATCCGGATAGCCGGAGCCGTCCCACCGTTCATGATGGGAGCGGATGATGGGCAGCACCTGGGCGAGGCTTTTCATCGGGCGGCAGATCTCCTCGCCGCGGATGGTGTGCTGCTTCATGATGGTCCATTCGGCGTCGCTCAGCTGCTGATTGCCACGGAGGATGCTGTCGGGGATGGAGACCTTACCGATGTCGTGCAGGAAGCCGCCGCGATATAGGGCGACCAGTTCCGGCCGGGAGAGGCCGAGCGCGACGCCGAGGGCGACGCTGTAGGTGGCGAGGCGCTGGCAGTGTTCGGCGGTGTAGGAATCGCGGGCTTCGACCGCCTGGGCGAGGGCGAAGAGGATGGTTTCGGCTTCGTCGAGGGAATCGATGGCGGATTTGTGGCGGAGCAGGCCGCGGACGCGCGCCCGGAGAACCGAGGGGTGGAGCGGCTTGGTGAGGTACTCGTCGGCGCCGGCGTCGATGCCGAGAACCTCGTGTTCGGCTCCGGGCAGGCTCGTAATCATCAAAATCGGCAGGAATTGCGTGCGCCGGTTGCCTTTCAGGCGCCGGCAGAACTCGGGTCCGCTGATGTCGGGCATGAGGAGATCGACGATCACCAGATCGATCGGCTGCCGTTCGAGGATGTCGAGCGCGGCGCGACCGGTGGAGGCTTCGAAGAACTCATACTGCCCGGCCGAGCGCAGCATGCCTTTTGCCAGACGGCGGTTGATTTCGAGCGAATCGACGATGAGCAGGCGGCCGGTGCGGCCCCCTTCCTGGAGCGGTTCTGCAGACAGTCCGAGCGGGACGGACGGGATGACCGGGCTGGCGGCGGCGTCCGGCGCGACGTGCAGGTGCAGATTGGAAAGACTCGTCAGGTCGGACACTATCCAAGGCCTCTTTGGTACTATCGGCGTTTGGGGCCGGAAGGATTAGTCCGCGGTCGACGATTTTGATGGGAGGACGTTTGAGATGAGGATGTGGATGCTTTTGGCGGCGCTGGCGCTGCCCCTATGCGCGGAACCGCTGAGCAAGGGGGAGCGCGACCAGGCGATGAGCCACCTGCATGCGACCCGGAAACAGGTACTCGACCTGATCCAGTCCGTGAGCGATGCGCAGTGGACTTACAAGCCCGGTCCGGACCGGTGGAGCATCGCCGAGTGCGCCGAACACATCACCGAAACCGAGAATATGCTTCGGGGGTTGATCCTGCAGAGCGCGAAGAAACTGCCTGTCGATGAGGCGAAGCGGGCGGCACGCGCCGGCAAGCGCGCCGAGAGCGCGCAGGCGGTATTGACGCAGATGGCCGACCGGTCGAAGCGGGCCTCGGCGCCGGGAGAAGTCCGGCCGACGGGGCGGTTCGCGAGTAAGTTGGCTTTGATCAAGACGTTCAACGAGCGGCGCGACGAGACGATCCGTTACGTCGAAACCACCGAGGACGACCTGCGCGGACGGTTCTTCCAAATGGGCCCCGGCCGGGAGATGGACCTGTACGAGATGATCCTGATGATCAGCGGCCATGCCGAGCGGCACCTGCTGCAGATGAAAGAAGTCACGGCGGCGCCGGGCTACCCGAAAAAGTAGCGGTTAGAGTTTCCGCGCGACGACCATGGTGACATCGTCGGTCGGCGAACATTCGCCGAGGAAGACCTTCAACTGGCGGGCGATTTCGAGCAGCGTGTCGCCCGCGGTCCGGTCGATGCAGGCGGCGGCGATCTGGGAGACCGCCTCCTCGCCGAACTCTTCGCCGCGGGCGTTGGGGGCTTCCGAGACGCCGTCGCTGTACATGACGAGCAGATCGCCCGGCGCCAGCCGGGTACGGCCGCCGGAGTAGTTGATATTCGGGAGGATGCCGAGGACGGGGCCGCCGGCTTCGAGCAGTTCCACCTGGCCCGAGCGCCGCGCGATGACGGGGGCGTTGTGGCCCGCGTTGGTGAACTCCATTTCGCCGGTGTTGGGGTCGATGGCGGCGAAAAAGCCGGTGATGAACTTGTTGTCCGGGGTGTTGGCTTTGATCGAGTGGTTCAGCGGGCTGACGAGCCGGGCGACGTCGGTCTGGACCTCGCAAAGGGCGTGGACGCGGGCCTGCAGGCTGGACATGAGCAGCGAGGCGGCGAGTCCTTTGCCGGAAACGTCGGCGACGACGACCAGCACGCGGCCGTCCGGGAGGGGCACGTAGTCGAAATAGTCGCCGCCGACCGAACGGCAGGGCAGGGACTTGCCGGCGAGTTCGAGGCCCGGGAGGACGGGCGGCGCCTGCGGGAAGAGCCCGCGTTGGATGTCGGCGGCCTGTTCGAGGTCGTGCGCCAGGATGCGCTCGACGTGTTCGACTTCGACGAGGCGGGCGTGTTCGATGCGGATGGCGGCGATGTTGGCGAAGACGGTCAACATGCTGAGCGCGTCGGCGTCGAACGGGAAGAACATGTTCGGGGTGTCGACGTAGAGGATGCCGATGACCTGCGATTCGGTCTGCAGGGGAACGGCCATGAGGCTCTTGATCTTCTGCTGGACGATGGTCTGGGAGGAGCGCAACAGGGAGTCGGCCGAAACGTCCTGGACGAGCATCGAGGCGCGTTCCCGCATGACCTTGTCGCGCACGGCGGAGGAGACGCGGAAGCCTTCGCCGCGGTTGGCGCGGGTGACCAGTTCGCCGTTCTCGAGCGTCATCAAGACGCCGCGTTTGGCCCCGACGGCGTCGAGGGCGAGGTTGAGCGTAATTTCGAACAGCGACTCGATGGGTTTGAAAGAGGCCAGTTCGCGGCCGGCGCGTACGAGGGCGTCCATGCGCTTGTTGGCGCGTTCGAGCTCCATCGAAGGCGTGGCGCCGCCCTGTTTGGCGGAGAGGTTGGCCGAGTCGAGCCGGATGATGAACGTGGAGTCGGGGCGGATGGACGAGGCTTCGTCCTCCACGAACTCGAGCGGGCGGGCGGTGCTTTTGCCGCCGGCGGCGCCAGTGCGGTCGAACTCCATCACCTGCCGGCCGGCGACGATACGGTCTCCGGGCGCGAGGCGATGTTCGCGCAGGAGCGGTTGGCCGTTGACGGTGGTTCCGTTCTTGGAGCCGAGGTCCCGGACGAACCATCCTCCTTCGGACCACTCAAAGGCACAGTGTTGCCGGGAGAGCATGGTGTCGCCCGGCATGGGCAGTTGAACGGTCTCCGAACGGCCCAGGACGAACGGGGATGCGTTCAGCCGGACCGGACGGGAATCGCCCTCGGGCCCGATCAGGACGATTTCGGATTCGACAAAGTCAGGCATGGCACGCGTATACTGTGAAAGTATCTCACGAAGGGACCAGCGATCCGCCCGGCGGTAAATCTGGACCCGCGCGGGGACGAACTGGAGAGGAAGAATGAGCGCGACAATCAACATGCGGCAGAATGGCGATGTGTGCCTCGTGGACGTGGCCGGGAAGATCACTCTCGGCGACGGATCGGTGGCCATTCGCGAAGCGGTGAAGAAGTTGGTGGCGAACGGTACGAAGAAAATCGTGCTGAATCTCGCCGAAGTGAACTACATCGACAGTTCCGGAATCGGCGAACTGGTTTCGGCCTTTACGACCGTCTCCAACAGCGGTGGCAACCTGAAGCTGTTGAAACTGACGAAGCGTGTGCAGGATCTGTTGCAGATCACGAAGCTGTACACGGTCTTCGAAGTGTTCGACGACGAAGCGGCCGCGGTCGGCAGCTTCTAATCCGATAAGAAGCGAGTAGCGAGAAACGGGCCGCGCCGCGTGGGCGCGGCCCGTCGCATTTATGGCGGAACTGCAAGACAAAGCCCGGATTCGCGAGTTGCTGGAGTCCGATCGGAGTTGGGGCCTCTACGCGCTGGCCGATCTGGCGCCCGAGAACTTTATCCATGCGCGCTGGTTCGGGCCGGAACTGGCTCTGGTTTACCGGGACTACGGAACTTGCATTCTCTTCGCGATGGGAACGAGCGGCTTGGACGAGGCGCTGGGGCATGTGGTCTGGCCGGTGCATCTGCAGTTGCGGGAACCGGAACTGGCCGCGGTGGCGCGCCGTGCGGTGGTGACGCGACGGACGCCGATGTGGCGCATGGTGTGGACTGGGGACCGCGGCGGCTGGGTGGAACCGGGCGCGGCGAAGCGGTTGACGCTCGACGATGTGCCGGCGATCGAGCGGCTGTACGCGGCGGGCGCCGGCGCCGGCGAGTCGCCGGACTTCTTCTTCCCGCGGATGGTGGAGACCGGGGTGTTTTTCGGTGTGTACGCGGCGGGCGAACTGCTCGCGGCGGCCGGCACGCATATCTGCTCGCCCGGAGAGGGAGTGGCGGCGATCGGGAACGTATTCACCCATCCGGCCGCACGGGGGCGCGGCTGGGGGCGGGTTGTGACCTGTGCGGTAGTTCGGGAACTGGCTGGCCTTCGAACGGTGGGCCTGAACGTGCGGTCGGACAACGTCGCGGCGATCCGGGTCTACGAATCGCTCGGGTTCCGAAAGCACTGTCCGTTCTACGAAGGGCTGGCGACCGCGCCTACCACTGGAACGAGAGGTTGAGCCGGAAGGCGCGGCCGTCGTTCAGCGTGTTGGTGATGAAACCGAACTCCGGCGTACCCAACGTGCTGCCGGGTTCGGCGAACTGCGGGGTGTTGAGCAGGTTGATCGACTCGGCGCGCACGATGATCTGCGTCTCGCGCGGCGCCTTCCACGACCGCGAGATGGCGGCGTTGACGTTGCGGATGGCGCCTTTGCGGAAGACATTGGCGCCGAGGTTTCCCGTTTCGTCGCCCGTGCGGATGTAGGCGAACGCGGCGCGGGGGGGGCGGGCCACCGAGGCGTCGGGGTTGCCGATCGAGCGGCCGAGAATTGACGGATCGAGAAGGTTCGGGCGGTCGCCGCCATTACCGTCGACGTTGCCGAAACCGGGTCCGTCGAGCGTGGTGAGGTTGAAGGGGGTGCCCTGCTTGAGCAGGACGACGCTGCTGGTGGTCCAGCCTTTCCAGGAATAGGAGAGGCGGGCGAGGAAGGCGTGCGGCTGGTCGAACTGGCTGCGCGCTTTGCGGTCGCGGTGGGTTTCGAATTCGCTCTGGCTGCGCGAGAGGCGGGAGTCGGCGTCGTAGGCCGTGTTGGTGTAGTCGGCGCCGAGGTCCATCGCTTTGCTGAACCAGTAGGCGGTATCGAGCGTGAAGCCCTTCACGTTGGGGGCGACGAGGGTGAGTCGGCCGGCGTCGAAATAGCCGCGCGAGCCGTTGAGCACCCAGCGCACGTCGGCGAGCACGGGATCCGGACGGCGGTTGTTGATGGTGGCCGTGGTGAGCGGGATGCCGGCGACGGGATGGGCGCGGTTGAGATACCACATCACGGTCAGCTTGTGCGCGCGGCTTCCGGCGTAGCCCGCCTGCATGCGCCAGCCGCGCCCGATGCCGCGCTCCCAACTCGCGTTGTACTGGTAGTGATAGGGCGTGGCGAGTTCCGGGTCGAGCAGGTAGAGGTTGGGCTTCGGCGCCTCGCCGGAGCCGCTGAAGGGGTTGAGCAGGTCCGGCGCGAGGATCACCAGCTTTACGCTGAGCGGCGGGGAGAACCGCACCTGCGAATAAGAGACCGGGAGGACCTCGCCGTAGTGCACGCCCGCGGCGGCGCGGAACACGCCCCAATCGCCGGGCAGGCGCTGCGCCAGGCCGGCGCGCGGCGCGACGTTGTTGCAATCCGTGCCGTAGGCGATCCGGTTGAGGCCATTCACCTCGTTGGGCTGGCCTATGCACTCCCAGCGGACGCCGAGTTGCAGCGTGAGCGTTTTCGTGGCCTTCCACGAGTCCTGGAGGAAAGCGTTGCCGAGCGTCTGCCGGAAGCCGCGCCAGACGTTGCCGACCGAAGCGAGGTACTGCGACGGCGTGCCGAGTCGCAGGTTCTCGATGCCGGTACGACCGAAATCGTTCGAGAAGGAGAGAAAACCCCGGTGGGCGTCGGTTTCCATGCCGTTGAACTGGCGGCGGATCACGGCGCCGCCGGCCGCCCATGTGTGGTTGCCACGCGTAGCCGCGTAGCCGGCTTCCTGACGATAGATATTCTGCGCGCGGTCGATCGGGATGGCGGCGAGCGGGCCGAGCGTGGTCAGCCCGGCGATCGATACCATGGGCCCGACGGCGTTCGGCTCAGGCACCAGCAGGTTGCCGATCCGGTCAAAGGCGGAGGTGAACTGCCACCCGCCGGCGGGCGCCCAGGTGAGCCGGGCGCGGTGGGAGCGTGTGCGGGTGTTCGGATTCTGCCCGGCGACGAGTTGGAATGCATCGACGTCCTGGCCCGTGAACTGATACTGAGCGTAGACGCGACCGTGCTCGAGACGGAGCGTTGCGTCGTTGCCGTCGATACTCTGCGGCGCATTCGTATTCAGCGCGCGAGGATTGATGTCGGTGCGGTTGGGCAGGAGCGTCGGGTAGGCCGCCAGATAGCGGGTGACGAGAGCGCGGCGCGCCGGGTCCGTGATAAGCGGGGTGCGCTCTTCCGGCCGCGGCACCAGCACATTGCCGTTCACCTGGCCGCGCAGTTTGTCCTGGGACGCCTGCACGGAGAAGTAGCCGCGCTTCCACGGAGTGAAGCCGGTCTGCAGACCGTAGCGGTTTTCCCGGGCAGGCTGCACGTCGCCGACCTGGAAGAATGAACGCGCCGAGGTGACGCTGTTCTGGTGGTTGGCGAAAACGCTGCCGTGCCAGTTGGCGCGGCGGGTACTGCCGAGGTGCACCGGTCCGGCCGGCGGATTGCCGAACTCGGCGCCGAAGTAGCCCCGGTCGGCGCGAAACTCCTGCACGATCGTCGCGGTGGCGCCGAGCCGTATGTTCAATTCCTTGAGCGCATTGTTGTCGACAAGGTTGAACTGAACGTTTTCGTTCCGGCGGCTTTCGCCGCGGGCGGTGTCCTCTTTGCCCAGCAGATTTAATTCAACACGCTTGTTTCCGTCGGCCACTTCGGGCGACTTCTGACCCAGCAGGACGCCGGCGATCAGAAGAAAACTAAAAATTGTTCGCAAGTGTTCTATTTTAGATTCCTTTCCGCTGCACTGCGCATCTAGCCGGTGTTGGCTATCGAAGTACCTCAATAGTACTTGGGGAAAGTCTCACGCTTCGTCGATCTGGACAGCCATCGGACGACTAGGCTTGTGCGTTGTCCCACTGGACAGGCGCACACTTCCCGGCCTTCCATTCCCACCAACCAGACAGAAGAGGTTTCAACGTCCCATGAGACGAATCCTGCTCTCCCTGTTTGCGCTGCTTATGGCCACCGCCCTGATTGCGCAGACAACCGCCGAGATTCTCGGTACCGTTACGGATGACAGCGGTGCCCTTGTTGCCGGTGCGAAAGTGACCGCCCGCAACACGGCCACCGGCATTACCACCAGCACGACCAGCGCCGAAAACGGCCAATTCCGTTTCCCGCTTCTCCAGCCGGGCAAGTACGAAGTGACCTTCGAAAAGGCCGGATTCGCGAAGCTCATACGCAACAACGTCGAGATTCAGCTGAACGAGCGCGCCAATATCGCAGCGCAATTGAAAGTCTCCTCCTCGCAGGAAGTCATCACCGTCACCGGCGAAGTGCCGCTGATCAATACGACCAACTCCGAAGTCGGCGTGAACTTCGATTCGCAGCGTATCCAGAACCTGCCGCTTGCGCCGAATTCGAACATCCTGAACGCGGCGCTTTCGGTGCCTGGCGTCAGCCAGCTGGCCAGCGGCAACTCGGGCTTCGCGGCCGGCGGCGTCTCCTTCTCGGTGAACGGCATGCGCACGCGGTCAAACAACTTTGTGGTCGACGGCACCGACTCGAACTCGCCTTCGGTCGGCGGCCTCCTGCAGGAGATCAACAATCCCGACACGGTCGGCGAGTTCCGCATGATCACGAACCAGTTCGCCGCCGAATACGGCCGCGCGGCCGGCTCCGTTGTCTCGATTGTGACCAAGAGCGGCACGAACGAACTGCACGGTTCGGCGTTCTGGCGCCACAACGGCAACAAGCTGAACTCACGCAGCAACCTTGACAAGCGCGTGTTCACACGCGCGCCCTGGCGCATCGAGAATCAGTTCGCTGGTACGATTGGCGGGCCGATCGTCAAGAACAAGACCTTCTTCTTCGGCAGCCTGATGCGCTGGACCGATCGCCAGTTCGCCTCCGGTTCGAACATCACCGGCGCTCCGACCGAAGCCGGCAAGGCCCTCCTGCGGCCCTTCGCCGCCACCCGCCCGGCGCTGAACGCGATTCTCGAAAACCTTCCCGCCGCGCAGACGTCGACGGGCCAGACCGTTTCCGCCAACATCGGCGGCCAGAATCTGACGATCCCGGTCGGCACCCTGGCCGGCGCGCAGCCCGCGCTGCTCAACGCGTGGCAGTGGATGATCAAGGGCGATCACCGTTTCAACGACAAACACAGCCTGACCTCGCGGCTCCTCTTCGACGACCGCGAACAGGTTTCCGGCCAGTCGGTTCCGCCCGGCCTGACCTCGCAGTCGCCGACCAAGCGGTACAATCTGAATCTCGGCGTCACCAGCACGCTCTCCTCGAGCATGTTCAACGAATTTCGCGTCGGCTTCAGCCGGTTCAAGTCGGCGACGCTCGCCGCTGACGAACGCGCGCTTGCGATCCCCTCGATCGAAGTGACGCAGCTCGGTCTGACCGGCTTCAACGCCGCCGCCTCGCGCACGGCGATCGGCCTCGCCGTCAACCTTCCGCAGGCGCAGGTGCTGAACAACTACCAGCTGCTGAACAACTTCTCCATCCTGCGCGGGTCCCACAACATGAAGATGGGCATCGACTTCCGCCGGCAGGACCAGAACCAGGACTTCAATCCCACCATCCGCGGCCGTCTGCAGTACCAGACCCTGCAGGACGTGATCGACGACACGC
>CAYMTH010000143.1:0-9661 GCA_964393235.1 uncultured Solibacteraceae bacterium
GGTTGCGGTCGACGCCGGTGAGGAGCGTGGCGAGTTCTTTGGCGCCGGCGGCGAGGGCGTCGGCGGGGCGGCCATCGCGGAGGGCGGGGGCGATGTGATCGTTGACGACGGGAGCGAGGAGGGCGTGGGGGAGGGTGGAACGAAGGCCGGAGCCGGTGACGATTTCGATGGCGCGGGAATCGCGGGCGAGCAGGATAAGGATGCCGTCGTTGCGTTCGGCGGAGCCGAGTTTCCAGTCGTTGAATCGCCTGGCGGCGTAGTCGCGGGAGCCGAGGGCGCCGGTGGAGGGGACGGTGAGGACGGCGAGTTGGCCGCCGGTCTTGCGGTTGATCCGGGAGAGGAGGGAGGTGAGGCGGGCGCGGTCTGGGGTGGAGAGCATGGAGGCCTCGTCGGCGATCCAGTCTCCGGTGGCGACGGGGGAGGGCTGCGCGGCGAGGATGCCGGCGGCGAAGAGGAGGACGAAACGCATGCTGGAGAAGAGCTCGGACATTGCTGGAAAAAAGTATCACGCCCGCTTGCCACCGGGAGAGAACTGCGACATAATCCGCCAAGCCATCCGCCGCCATGGAAATGCCAGGGCTGCGGCGGGTTGATCGCGTGCCGCCGCGCCCACCGTGCAGGGCTGGGTGCGGCGGCGCGTGTTAAAAAACCCTAGTTGCGAAGGTCCTAACCGGTTTTGTACCGTAACGAGACGGAAACAAAGTTTCCGCGGGAGTTATTCAACATGAAAACCAGGTTAGTGGCGGGCGCCTTTCTAGGCGCGCTGCTCGGTTTGACCCTGTTCGGTCAGACCTTTGGTGACATTTCGGGCGAGGTTCGAGACAGCTCCGGCGCTGTGATCTCGGGCGCCCGGGTGGTGATTACGAACGCCGATACGGGCGCGGTGCGCGAGGCGACGACGAACGAGAACGGGCTTTACGCGTTCCCGTCGCTGGTGCCGGGCGTCTACAATCTGCGCGGCGAGAAGATGGGCTTCAAGACGGCGAACGTGACGAAGTTCCAGTTGCAGGTGCAGCAGAGCGCGCGTATCGATTTGGAGATGCAGGTCGGGCAGGTGTCGGAATCGATCGAAGTTTCGGCAGCCGCGGCGACGTTGTCGACGGAAAACGCGACAGTGGGTACGGTTATCGAGAACAAGCGCATCGTGGAGTTGCCGCTCAACGGGCGGAACTATCTGCAGCTGGTGTCGCTGGCGCCGAACGTGAGCTTCGGGTTCCCGAACGCGGGGCAGGCCGGTTCGCGGCAGGGCGGCATCCGGACGGACCAGAGCATCTCGATCGGCGGGCAGCGCGCGCAGTTCAACCGCTTCACGCTCGACGGCATCGAGAACACGGATCCGAATTTCAACGCATTCATCGTGCAGCCGTCGATTGACGCGCTGCAGGAGTTCAAGGTGCAGACGGGCGTTTATCCGGCCGAGTACGGCCGCGCGGCATCGCAGATCAACGTGTCGACCAAGGGCGGTTCGAACGACTATCACGGGACGATGTTCGAGTTCCTGCGCAACGACAAGTTCGACGCCAAGAACTACGCCTTCACGGCGGCGCGCCCGCCGAAGGATCCGTTCAAGTGGAACCAGTACGGCTTCACGTTCTCCGGTCCGGTGATCATTCCGAAACTGTTCGACGGGCGGAACAAGCTGTTCTTCATGACGAACTACGAGTGGTTCCGGCAGCGCCGGTCGGTGCAGTCGGTTTACGACCTGCCGCTGGCGGACATGCGGACGGGCAATTTCAACCTGCCGGGCATCACGCAGATTTTCGATCCGCGGACGCGGGCGCAGCAGGGTTCGGCGGTGGTGGCGACGCCCTTCCCGAATAACTCGATTCCGTCGTCGCGGTTCCATCCGACGTCGGTGAAGCTGCTGGAGTTTTTCCCGACGGCGAACCTGCCCGCGGCGGGCTTGCGGCGCAACCATCAGATTTCCCGTTCGTTGCCGATCGACCGCGACCAGTTCGTGGTGCGCGGGGATTGGGTCGAGTCGTCGAAGTCGAACTGGTTCGGCCGGTATTCCTGGGGTGACGAGAATCAGTTGACCTCGCAGCTGTTCCAGAACGGCGACAAGATCATCACGACGTTTGACCAGTACATGGTTTCCAACACGCGCGTGATCTCGCCGACGATCGTCAACGAAGCGCGCTTCGGATTGACGCGGTTCTACAACACGACCGGTCCGGAACTGGCCTTCACGCGCGACGTGGTGGGCGAATTGAAGATTCCGGGTCTGAACTCCGGTCCGTCCGTGCAGTGGGGCATTCCCGCGGTGGGTTTCGCGGGCATCTACTCGGGCTTCGGCAACGGGTCGGAAGGTCCTTACGAGAACAACAACCGCTCGATCCAGGCGGTGAACAACCTCTCCATCATCAAGGGCAAGCACACGTTCAAGGTGGGCGGCGAGGTTCGCTGGGACAACTACTTCCAGGTGGGCAACCAGTTCGCCCGCGGCGAGTTCCTGTTCAACGCCGACGCGACGCGGAACTCCGCGATCGCGAACTCGAAGGGCGATCCGTTCGCGGACTTCCTGCTGGGCGAAATTCAGCAGGCGGAAGCGGCGGTTTCGATCGCCAACGCGAAGTTCCAGAACACGGGTTTCGCGTTGTTCTTCGACGACACGTGGAAGATCACGCAGAAGGTGACGATCAACTGGGGCGTCCGGTACGAGCTGACGCCGCCTTGGAAGGACGCGACTGGCACGCTGTTCAACGGCATCGTGCGGAACGACATCCGGCCGACCGATTTCCGCAACGCCGTGGTGGCGGACCGTTCGCAGTATCCGTTCTTCATGCGTCAGGGCCCCGCTTCGAACGATCCCTACGCCGGCATCCGCCTGCGCTGGCCGGACATCGAAGTGCGGCAGGACGGCTCGCTGGGTGACCGGCTGGTGTCGACGGACAAGAACGACTTCGCGCCGCGGTTCGGCATTTCCTGGAACCCGACGTCGAAGTGGGTGATCCGCGGCGGCGGCGGCGTGTTCTATAACCAGGACACGGGCAACCCGCGCTTTGACATGGCGCGGAACCTGGCCGGCCGTTTGCGCGACAACTCCAACTCGCTGTTCCCGAACCTGCGTTGGGAGAACGGCCTGGCGGCGATCGCCGGCGGCATCGCGCAGGTGCCTCGGCCCTACACGTTCGCCAATCCGTACGACCGGCGGACGACGTACTCTTCGCAGTACATGCTGAACGTGCAGCGCGAAATCGGCGACGGCACGCTGTTTGAAGTCGGCTACCTCGGTTCGGTGAGCCGGCGGCTGGAGGCCTTGCGCGCGGTGAACGAAACGATTCCGGCGCCGCGTTCGAGCGGGCTGAGCCTGGCGCAGCGTTCGCCGTTCCCGAACTTCGGCCGCATCCAGCTGGTCGACAACGGCGGTACGGGCAACTACAACTCGCTCGGCGCGAAGCTGACGAAGCGGTATTCGAACGGGATCACGTACCTGATGAGCTACACGTGGGCGAAGTCGCTGGATACGGCGACGGCGATCCGCAACCAGGGCGGCGACACGCTGTTCCCGCAGAACAGCTACTGCCGGACGTGCGAATACGCGCGGTCGAGCCACGACGTGCGGCACCGGTTCGTGACGTCGGCGCTGTGGGACGTGCCGGTGGGCAAGGGCCGGAAGGTGGACGTGAAGAACGGCTTCCTGAACGCGGTTGTCGGCGGCTGGCAACTCGGTTCCATCATCACGATGCAGACCGGGTTCCCGATCACGATGACGGTGGGCGGCGATCCTTCGAACACGGGCGGGCAGTTCGACCGTCCGAACTCGACCGGCGCCAACGCGGAGATCAGCAACCCGACGCCGTCGCAGTGGTTCAACTGGCAGGCGTTCACGCGTCCGGTGGACGGCACCTTTGGTAACGTCGGCCGCAACACGCTGAACAGCCCGGGGATCTTCGGCTGGGACTTCTCCACGCTGAAGAACTTCACCATGCCGTTCTCGGAGAAGCACAACCTGCAGTTCCGGTTCGAGGCGTTCAACTTCCCGAACCATCCGAACTGGGGGAATCCGAACACGAACCTGGCGTCGGCGACGTTCCAGGGCTCGAGCCTGACGCCGAGCGCGCAGGGCGCGTTCGGGACGATCACCGGCACGCGTACCAACATGCGGCAGCTGCAGTTCGCCTTGAAGTACAGCTTCTAGGGCGAAGCGGCCGGAAAAGAGGGCGGGGGCCCGGCGCAAGCCGGGCCCTTCGCTATTTGATGACGCCTTCGAGCGGGCTGGAGGCGGTGGCGTAGAGCTTTTTGCCCATGCGGCCGGCCTCGAAGGCGAGGCGGCCGGAGTCGACGGCGAGTTTCATGGCTTCGGCCATTTTGACGGCGTCGGAGGCGGCGGCGATGGCGGTGTTCATGAGAATCGCGTCGAAGCCGAGCTCCATGGCGATTACGGCGTCGGAGGCGGTGCCGACGCCCGCGTCGACGATGAGGGGCACCGTGGTGATCTTCTCGCGCAGGATCCGCAGATTGGTGAGGTTCTGGATGCCGAGGCCGCTGCCGATGGGGGCGGCGAGGGGCATGACGGCGGCGGCGCCGGCGTCGATGAGCTTGCGGGCGTTGATGAGGTCGTCGGTGGTGTAGGGGAGGACGACGAAGCCTTCTTTGGCGAGGACGCGTGTGGCTTCGAGGAGGCCCTCGTTATCGGGGAAAAGGGTGTCGGGGTCGCCGATGACCTCGAGCTTGACCCAGTGGGAGAGGCCGACCTCGCGGGCGAGGCGGGCGGTGCGGATGGCCTCGTCGGCGGTGTAGCAGGCCGCGGTGTTGGGCAGCAGGAAGTACTTGTCGCGGGGGATGTAGTCGAGCAGGGACTCGCCGGAGGTGTCGTTGAGGTTGACGCGGCGGACGGCCACGGTGACCACTTCGGCGCCGGAGGCGGTGTGGCAGGCGGCCATCTCCGCGTTGGACCGGTACTTGCCGGTACCCACGAACAACCGCGACCGGAAGCGCCGGCCCGCTATTTCGATTCCGTCAGACATGCCAACATTTTATCCCCGCCGGGGGCCGGGGCCGGGAATCGAGAAAAAACAGTGAACCTTCTGATGGATTTTTTGCGCTATTCACGCTATCAGACATAGAGAGCAGTTGGCTGTACGACGCAACGGTTCGATCGGTGAGGGTGGCACGGCAGCATATCTCTTGACTGACCTGTGCCACACGGATATACTCGACACGGACTGCACCCTGGCCCACCGGCGACTCGTGTCTGCGTAATGCACGGCCGGTGCCTCGGCACCTAAAAATAGTAGTGTTCCGTTTCCCGATAGAGAATTGAGGAGATTATGGCAAGAGAAAGTACGCAGCACAAACTGGACCGGGTACGCGCCCCGCGCGTCCAGATCACCTACGACGTCGAAACCGGCGGCGCGATCGAAATCAAGGAACTTCCCTTCGTGATGGGTGTGATGGGCGACTTCACCGGTCAGCCGGTGGAACCTCTGCCTCGCCTGCGGGACCGGAAGTTTACGGAAGTGAATCCGGACAATTTCGATCAGGTGCTGGCTGGCATGAAGCCGCATCTGGCTTACTCGGTTGAGAACAAACTGAGCGAAGACCCCGACGCCGGGCAGTTGAAAGTGGACTTGCACTTCAAGAGCCTGGACGACTTTGCGCCGGAGAACGTGGCTCGGCAGGTGAAGCCGATCCGCGAACTGCTGGAACTGCGGACGCGCCTGTCGGATCTGCGGGGCACGCTGCAGACCAACGACAAGCTGGAAGAGCTGTTGATGAAGACGGCCAAGGATCCGGCCGCGATGGAAAAGCTGAAGGGCGAGCTCGGCATGGGAGGAGAAGGCAATGAGTGATGCACAGAAGGCGCAAGCTCAAGCGCAGGAACAGGTTCTCGAGGGGGGTCTTCTCGACCAGATCGTAGAGGAAGGCAAGGTTGGTACCGACGCTTCCTCGAAAGAGCGCGGCAAGTCGCAGATCAAGGAGTTCGTGAGCCAGATTCTGCAGGGGCAGATGACGGTCTCGCGGGACGCGGAAGCGACGATCAACGCGCGCATCGCGCAGATCGACCATTTGATCTCGATCCAGCTCAACGAGATCATGCATCACGAATCGTTCCAGAAGCTGGAATCGTCGTGGCGCGGCCTGAAGTACATGATGGACCAGTCGGAAACCTCCGACATGCTGAAGATCAAGGTCCTGAACTGCTCGAAGAAAGAGTTGCTGCGCGACCTGCAGCGCGCGCCCGAGTTCGATCAGAGCGCGATGTTCAAGAAGGTGTACGAAGAGGAATTCGGCGTGTTCGGCGGCGCTCCGTTCGCCGCGATCATCGGCGACTACCAGTTCGGCAAGCACCCGGAAGACGTCGAGCTGCTGGAGCGGGTTTCCAACGTGGCGGCGGCGGCGCACGCGCCGTTCATCGCCGGGGCGGACCCGGCGATGATGAACCTCGACAGCTTCACGGCGCTCGATCAGCCGCGCGACCTGGCGAAGATCTTCGACACGACGGAATTCGCGAAGTGGAAGTCGTTCCGGGCCACGGAAGACTCGCGCTACGTGGGTCTGGTGCTGCCCCGGGTGCTTGGCCGGCTGCCGTACGGCAAGGACACCAAGCCGGTGGAAGCCTTCAACTATGAAGAGCACGTGGACGGCACCGATCACAGCAAGTATCTGTGGATGAACGCGGCCTGGGCGATGGGCGCCAAGCTCACCCAGTCGTTCGCGAAGCACCGCTGGTGCGCGGCCATCCGCGGCGTGGAAGGCGGCGGCATGGTGGACGGCCTGCCGGTGCACAACTTCCAGACCGACGACGGCGACATCGTGATGAAGTGCCCGACCGAGGTGCCGATCACGGACCGTCGCGAAAAGGAACTGGCCGACCTCGGGTTCATCCCGTTGGTCCACTGCAAGAACACGGACTACGCGGCGTTCTTCAGCGTGCAGTCGGCGCAGAAGCCGAAGCTGTACGACAAGGACGCGGCGAACGCCAACGCCCGCCTGTCGGCGCAGTTGCCGTACATCTTCGCCGTCAGCCGCTTCGCCCACTACCTGAAGGCGATGATGCGCGACAAGGTCGGCAGCTTCATGTCCCGGTCGCAGTGCGAAACCTACCTCAATACGTGGATCGCGCAGTACGTGATTCTCGACGACGATGCGTCGGCCGATACGAAGGCTTCGCATCCGCTGCGGGAAGCCCGTGTCGACGTGGTCGACGTGCCCGGCAAGCCTGGCGCGTATCGCGCCGTCGCCTTCCTGAAGCCGCACTTCCAGCTCGACGAGCTGAGCGTGTCGCTTCGCCTGGTGGCGGACCTGCCGCCGTCTGCCAAGGGCTGATCGGCGAGCGCCTCCCGCGCCAGCCGGACCTCATCTTGCCTTTTATTAGCGGGCGCGCCTGCCGCCTGAACACCACGGGAGTGGTGTGCCCGCTCACCTATAACCAATAAACCCGTTCAGAACACAGGAGAGTTCCACCCATGGCACAGTTTGACTACTTCATCAAGATCGACCAAATCCCCGGCGAGAGCACCGACGAAAAGCACAAGGACGAGATCGAAGTCCTGACGTACACGTTCGGCATGGAGCACGGCGACACCGGTTCGACCTCGACGGGCGGCGCCCGCACGGGCGGCCGCATCCGCCACCAGCCGTTCATCTTCACGAAGGTCATCGACAAGGCTTCGCCGAAGCTGATGGAGAAGGCTTGCGACGGGACGCACATCCCCAAGGCCGTGTTCACCGCGCACCGCGCCACCGGCCAGAAGCAGAAGTATCTGCAGATCGACCTGGGCGATCTGATCGTCGCCTCGTGGCAGTCGAAGCTTATCGATGCGAACGAGCGTGAAGCGTCGGCGAAGGACGGCGCGGGCATCATGCTCCAGGTCGAAGAGGTCGCGCTGAACTACGCCACCATCAAGTTCACCTACACCCTGACCGATCACAACACCGGTAAGCCTGCCGGCGACGTGGCCGCCGGTTGGGATCTGGCCAAGAACAAGAAGATCTAGTTTCCGCGGCATTCCACTTTCCTCCGACAATGAACGCCAAGGAACTCTACCGCGCAGGAAAGCTCAAAGAAGCGATCGCGGCGCTGAACATCGAAGTCCGGGACAACCCGGGCGATGTTCAGCGCCGGACCTTCCTCTTCGAACTTCTTGCCTTCGCCGGCGAATACGACCGTGCGGAGAAGCAACTCGGAGTCCTCGCCGGTGGTTCCGGTGAGGCTCAACTCGGATCGGTCGTCTATCGCGCGTGCCTGCACGCCGAGCGGACGCGCAAGGACCTGTTTCACAAACGGGACTTCCCCGCGCAATCCGCCGACGCCGACGCCGAACTGTCCGGCACGATGAACGGGAAGCCGTTCACCGTGATCGCCGACGCCGATCCCGTGATCGGTCCCCGCCTGGAAGCCTATGCGGCGGGCGCCTACATCTGGATCCCTTTTAAGCACATCGAATCCATCGAATGCGAAGCGCCGAAGCGCGTGCGCGACCTGCTGTGGATTCCGGCGCTGGTTCGCACCGGCCCGGCGTTCAAAATGATGGAACTCGGTGAAGTCCTGCTCCCCGCTTTGACCTGGGACGCCAGCTCGTCCGACGATGACCTGGTCCGCCTGGGGCGCGTTACCAACTGGGTGGAAGAAGAGAACGGCGACGTCAAGCCGATCGGCCAGAAGATGCTTCTTGTCGACGGCGAAGACATCCCGATGCTCGAACTGCGCAAGCTTGAGTTCTCGCGTCCGGAAGCGGAGGAAGAAACCCCTAGCGAGTAATTCCCCACCATGCCCCTCCGCGAAGACCTCCTCACACCCATCCCCGGAGATAATCCGAGCGGAACGTACCTGTACTACGCCCCGATTTACGACAAGATCAAGGAGGCCCGGCGTCAGGATGATGACACCGGGCCATCCGGCGTCTGGGCGCGGGAACGCAAGACCGCCGACTGGAACCAGGTCATCAAGCTGGCGGGCGAGGCGCTGGCCACGCAGTCGAAGGACCTCCAACTCGCCGTCTGGCTGGCCGAAGCCCACTTCAAAAAAGAGGGCTTCGGGCTGTTGCGCGACTCGTTTGTGCTGCTGCGGCAGTTGCTGGAGACGTTCTGGGATACGATCTATCCCGAGATCGAGGACGGCGACGTGGAGTTCCGTGCCACGCCGCTGAGCTGGCTGGGCAATTTCGACCTGCAGATCCGCATGGCGCCGATCACGCGCGGCGGTCTGTCGGCGGTCGATTACAAGGTCGCGCAGGGGATGGGCTATAAGGCGGACGCGGAAGCCGTCGGCTACGACAAGCTCGAATCGTTCAACGCCTCGGTGGCCGAAGGCAAGTTGTCGATGGATGATTTCGACGCGGACTTCGCCAAGACGTCCAAGCAGTATTACGTCGATCTCCACGATACGTTCAACGCTTGTCTCGAAGAGCTGGAAAACCTCCAGGTCGTCTGCGAGGAGAAATTTGGCGACGACGCGCCCGGGTTTTCGAAGCTCCGCAAGGCGCTCGAAGAGACCGGCAACACGGTTCGCAGCCTGCTGAACAAGAAGCGGGAACTGGAACCGGACGAGCCCGCGCCCGGGGAGGAGCCAGCCGAGGAGGAAGCGCCGGCGGAAGAGTCTTCGTACTCTTACCAGGAAGCGGCGCCGGCCGCGGCCGCGCCGGTGGCAAAGAAGAAGAGCGGTCCGCTGACGGCGGAGCCGCAGGACGCCGACGACGCGATCGCGCGCATCGTG
>CAYMTH010000144.1:0-7347 GCA_964393235.1 uncultured Solibacteraceae bacterium
GCCGGGGTTGGCGCGGCGGAGGCGGGAGAGGGAGTGAAATTCGCCGCGGCTTTCGGGGAGGAGAAAGGAAGAACCGAAGGCAAAGCAGCCGCCGGCGAGGCGGACGCAGGCGATCGGGATGAGTTCCATCCGGATCGTGTTTTTGCCACGGCCGGCGATGGAGGGGGCGGCGAGGATGGGGAGGAGCTTGGAGGAGGGGTGGCTGGCGATGATGCTGCCGGCGGCGGTACTTTCCTCTGTGTCCAAGTCGGAAGGGGAAGGACTGGTGTTTTCGTCGTTTGTCATCATCGGACGGGACCGTGGCAGAAGGGTTGCGGCGTGAGGTGACGGAGGGGGATCGAGGCGGCCCTGGGATAGTAAGTAGCCAGTATGGGCATGCGTGCCGGGGGCGCCGACGGGGTTTTACTGGCGACGTGTTTGTTCCTCACGTAGGGTCTACGCGTGAAATGGGGCGAAAGGCCGCAAAAGGGGCGTGGCGTGTCCTGGCGTCAGTGGGCGGCGCGGAGGGCGGCGACGCGGGGGTCGGCGGCGAGTAGGCGCCGGACCTGATCCTGCGGGTGGGCCCAGTGTTCGAGGAAGTAGGCGAGGTCGGAGTTGGCGAGGACGGCGCTGCGGTGCTCTTCGAGGATTTCGAGGAGGGCGGCGGTGTCCTGCCGTTCGCGGCCGGACTGGCGCTGGGCGGCGGCGTGGAGGGAGCGGGCGACGCGGTCGAACTCGGCGTTGACGCGGGCTTTCAGATCGGCGGTTCGTTCGGGATGGTTGGGTGCTGCGTTCATGGCGGCCACCTCCGATGGATTTCCGGCTTTAGTATGGGGGAAAACGGGGCGGAGGGATAGCGATCTTTTGGAGGGAGGGCGGTGATTTGCCATAATGTCCGCTGCGATGCGGAGACTCCTCTTTTCGTTGGTGGCAGTGGCGGTGTTCGGGCAGGACGTGACGGTGGTGCGGGATGTGGCGTATGCGAGCATCCCGCACGACAAGCTGGCGATGGATATCGTGCGGCCGAAGGGTGACGGGAAGTACCCGGCGGTGGTCCTGATCCACGGCGGCGGGTTCAGCGGCGGAAAACGGGACAGCATGCTCCCGATGGCCACGCGGTTGGCGCAGCATGGGTTTGTCGCCGCGACGGTGAGCTACCGGCTGACGCCGATGTTTCAGTTCCCGCTGCCGCTGCACGATGTGAAGTCGGCGGTGCGGTTTTTGCGGGCGAACGCGGGGAAGTACGGGATTGCGCCGGAGCGGATGGGGGCGATCGGGGTGTCGGCGGGGGCGACGTGGGCGCAGTTTCTGGCGGTGTCGCGCGGCGTGGCATCGCTCGAGGGGAACGGGCCGCACCGGGAGGTTTCGTCGAGCGTGGATTGCGCGGTCAGCTTCTACGGCCGGAGCGATATGCGGCGGGCGTACGAGGGGAGCCGGAATGCGGCGACGGCGCTGCCGCCGCTGCTGCGGGCGAGCCCATTGTCGTGGGTGAATCCGGATTCGGCGCCAGTGCTGGCGATTCATGGGACGCGGGATCAGAACGTGCCGTATGAACAATCGCTGTTCCTGATGGAACGGCTGAAGAGCGTGGGCGTGGAGGCGGAACTGGAGACGATCGCCGAGGCCGGGCACGGCTTCAAGGGCGCCGACGAGGAGCGGGCGTTTGCGCGGACGCTGGATTTTCTCAATCGGAAGCTGAAGCCGCAACTCGAGGAGAAGCGGACGATCGTGGTGGCGGATCACGGGCCGGGGGCGGCGATCGTGGCGCTGGCGTGGCCGTCTGGGCGGGAGTTGTGGCGGCGGCCGAACGGGCGGTCGACGGAGGTGGCGGCGCTGGGGAACGGGAACGTGCTCTATATCGAAGACCCGAAGGGATTGGTGACGGAGATCGACCGGGAGCAGAAGGTGGTGTGGCGGTACAAGACGGAGGGGGTGAATCTGGTGAGCGCGCAGCGGCTGGAGAACGGGAACACCCTTCTCGTGGACGACGCGGCGGCGCGGGTGTTTGAGGTGACGCCGGCGGGGGAGGTGGCGTGGAGCGTGGCGAAGCCGGAGTTCACAGGCATGGCGATGCGGCGGGCGCGGCGGACGGGGCGGGGGACGACGGTGGTAGCGGTGCAGAAGGCGGGGCTGCTATTGGAATTGGACGCGCGGGGGAACGTGGCGCAGCAGTGGAAGTTCGAGAAGCGGATGCCGGCGCACGCGCTGCCGCTGGCCGATGGGGGGATGCTGATCGGGCTGGCGGGGCCGGGGGAGATCCGGCGGGTGGAGGGGGCAGGGAAGACGGTGGTTGTGTTTGGCGGGATGAACGATGCGGCGCGGCTGGCGTGGCCGTCCGGGTTCGCGCCGGTGGAGGGGGGCGGGGTGATCGCGACCGATTATATGGGCGGGCGGATTGTCGAGTTCGACGCGGGCGGGCGTATCGTCCATCAACTGAAAAATCTGCCGTGGGCGATGACGGCGGTGGGGGTATTGCAATAAGGCATTGGCGGCGGCCACAGTAAGGAGCATAATGTGGGCATGAGCCGAGAAAACGAATTTGGTGGCGGCATTGAACCTTACGGGACCGTGGCGCGGCGGAAGCGCGGCACCGGGCCGTTTTCCGCGGGCCAGAGCGGGGACACGCAGGGGCTGAGCTTCGACGAAGACCTCGGCGAGGAGAGCGTCGGGGAACTGGTGGAAGAAGGCCAGTTTTACGAGGCGGAACTCATGACTGGCATCGAGAAGGCGGCCGAGGGCGGGTTGACCGAAGTGCGGACGCAACAGGTGCCCGAGGACGACGTGCCGGAGGAGTACCGGGGCAAGGACTAGGCGAGCGCGAGGTTGAGGTTTTCGATGGCCTCGTCGATTTCGGCGGGGCTCTTGAAGCCGACGGTGACGCAATCGACGCCGCCCTGCTGGAAGGCGAAACGCATGGCGGCTTTGCGGTCCTCTCGATCATGGAAGGCGCCTTCGCCGATCAGTTTCATGCCGATGACGCCGACGCCGCCGTTGTGGACCGCCTTCATGTGTTTTAGGACTTCGGGGACATCGCCGAGGCCGCGGGTGGCGTAGTCCTCGGCGTCCATGCGCACGCCTTTATGGTTGATGCGCATGAGGGCGACCTCGAGGAAGGGGTTGCCGGGGAACTGGCGGAGGCTGGGAAGGCCGTGGACGGAGGCGCCGTGGCTCAGGATGGCCTGGCGGTGCTTGGCTTCGCGGAGGGCGTCCTGCCAGGGGCGGGAATCGACGGGCCAGGTGGCGAGGCGCTGGTTGTGGAGCAGGAGGATGTCGAAGTAATCGGTCTGGGCGAGGGTGCGGAGTTCGTCGATTTTGGCGAAGGCGTCGGAGTTTGGCCGGGTGGTCACTTTCGACATGAGCCGGTAGGTGTCGCGCGGGATGCCTTTGAGCGCGATGCCGAGCATGCGGTGCATGTCGCCGTAGCTTTCGGCGGTTTCGAAGAAACGGATGCCGGAATCGTAGGCGTGGCGGACGAGGCGGGTGAAGCCTTCCTGGCCGAGTTCGCGCTGGATGCGACCGCCGAAGGTGCCGGTGCCGAAGGCGAGGCGGGTGGCGTGGATCTTCGATTTGCCGAGCGTGACGGTATCGGTGGCCTTGCCGCGGACGACGGCGGGGGCGAGGAGGGCGGCATGGAGGAACGAGCGGCGGGAGAGGAAGGCCATGAGAGATGCTCCTGCCCGAGTTATACACCAATTGAGGACAAATAAAGAACCGGGCGGCGTGGGGCGCCGCCCGGTTGTCGCGCGGGTTGCGGATTAGAAGAACAGCTTGACGGCGAAGCGGATTTCGCGTTCGCCGGTGGCGCCGAGCACCTCGGTGAAGCCGTTGAGGGCGCGGATGGAGCCGTCGGCGTTGCGGGTCAGGTTGGACACCGTGGCGCCGGGGTTGTTGAAGCGGGGGGTGTTGGTGATGCTGAACGATTCGGCGCGGAACTGGAGGCGAACCTTTTCGGTCAACTGGAAGTTGCGGAAGAGGCTGGCGTCGAGCTGGAAGCTGCCGGGACCGCGGAGGAGGTTGCGGCCGGTGTTGCCGAAGCGGACGGCGGTGACGGGGGCGAAGGCGTTGGGGTCGAACCAGCTCTTGCCGGGACCGACTTCGCCGAGAACGCGGACTTCGGAGAGGATCTGGTCGGCGGTCTGGGCGTTGCCGGGGGCGTTGAGTGAGGTGCCGGCGGTGCCGACGGTGAAGGGAGTGCCGCTCATGATGCTCATGACGGCGTTGGTCTGCCAGTCGCCGAGGATCCAGCGGGCGGGGCCGGTGGAGAAGTACTTCTTGCCCTTGCCGAAGGGGAGTTCGTAGACGGAGTAGACCTGGACGTTGTGAGTACGGTCGAAGTTGGCGACGGCGCGGTTGCGCGCCCAGTGCTGGGGAAGGTTCCAGCTTAGGCCGGAGTCGTTGTTGTCGGCGAAGCTGATGGCTTTCGACCAGGTGTAGGAGAGGCCGAACATGCCGCCGCCGGCGAACTGGCGGCGGAGCTGGGTCTGCAGCGAGTTGTAGTTGGAGGTGTTGAAGGGCGTGTAGAGGCTGATGTTGCCGATGCGGCCGGGGAACTTCCTGGCGAGTTCGCGGCCGGGGTTACCGCCGCCGGCGTCGGCGGTGTTGATGTTGACGAGGGCGGTCTGGCGGATGGCGCGGGTGCCGACGTAGCCGGCCTGGAGGTTGAAGCCGAGGCCGATGTCGCGCTGGATGGTGAAGTTGAACGACTGGATGTAGCCGCGGTTGAACTTCTCGGGGAAGGTGGTGGTGCCGACGGCGAGCGGGAGGTCGATGACGGCCTGGTTGAGGGAGGGGCCGACGACGGCGGGGATGCCGGTACGGAGGGTGCCGGCGGCCTGGAAGGAGGAGGTGCCGGAGAACTGCGAGGAGATCGTCGCCGGGTAGGCGTCGCGCATGCGGCGGAAGGAGTCGGGGTCGACGGAGATGCCGTAGCCGGCGCGGAAGACGGTGCGGTCGTTGGCGCGGTAGGCGATACCGAGGCGGGGAGCGATCTGACCGAGGCCGACGTCGACGCCGGTATCGCGGGGCGTGGAGCCGACGCCGCCGATCAGGACTTTGTCGGTGACGGGGTCATAGCGCTCGCCGCCGCGGTGGTCGCGGGTGGCGAAGGGGTAGCGTTCGAAGCGGGCGCCGTAGTTGACGGTGAGCTTGCGGTTGACCTGCCACTGGTCGCGGGCGTAGAAGCCCCAGCCGGGCATGCGGACGGCGGCGGGGTTGATGTACTGGACGTCCTTGCCCATGCCCTGGGGCAGGCCGAGGAGGAAGTCGGCGAAGCCGTTGAAGGCGTTGGAGGCGGGGGCGCCGGCCTGGTTCAGGACGGTGAGGCCGCCGGTGAAGTTGAAGCCGCCGCGGGGGCCGAAGGCGGCCTGGGGCTGGAAGTGGTTGATCGTGTAGTAGGTATACTCGCCGCCGAAGCGGAGGGAGTGGGAGCCGCGGATGACGCTGAGGTTGCCGGTGGCCGAGTACTGGTTGTCGCGGAACAGGAACGGGTTGGAGACGTTCGGGTTGCCGATCGCGGAGAAGCCGGAGATGTTGAAGCGGGGGTAGCCGCCCTGGAGGCGATCCGAGCCGTTGGTGCCGGGGATCTTGAGGTCGTCGAGGCCGTAGTTCTTATCGATATCGATGTTTTCGGCCGAGATGCGCTGGCGGGTGAAGCCGACGTTGGCATCGAGGAGGACGGTGGGGGTGATGGTATAGGTGCCGCCGACGGCCGCGGTCTGGATGAGGCCGGGGGCGCGGCCGGGCTGGCCGCCGGTGAGGGCGTCGCCGAGGGCTTTTTCAAGCGACGGGGGATCGAAGATGTCGCTGGGCGAGAAGCTGTAGCGGGCGAAGATGGAGCTCTTGTCGGAGGGGTTGTAGTTGACCTTGAAGTCGGAGTTATCGCGGTCGAAGGTGTAGTTGCCGACGGCGAGGTAGTTGGAAGGGAAGACGGGGAGGTTGGGGTTGGGGATGAGGCCGGTCATGGTGACGGAGGCCGGATCGAAGCGGGAGGCGGGGATGCGGTTGTTGGGGAAGAGCTGGCGGCCGACGCCGTTGGCGGCTCCGGTGCCGGGGTCGTAGATACTGGTTCCGGTGGCGGAGAAGTCGCCGGTGCGGAGGGCGGCGTTGGGGACGGTGCGGAAGGCGGAGGCGAAGCGGCGGCGGGTGGTGCGTTCCCAGTCGGCAAAGAAGAAGAGCTTGTTCTTCTTGATGGGGCCGCCGATGGTACCGCCGAACTGGTTGAGGAGGTTCTTGGGCAGCTGGGGGGCGGTGAAGAAGAAGTTGCGGGCCTGGACGGCGGAGTTGGTGTGGTACCAGTGGCCGGAGCCGTGGAATTCGTTGGTGCCGGACTTGATGGAGACGTTGATGGCGGAGCCGCCGGCCATGCCCTGTTCGGCGTCGAAGGAGTTGGAGACGAGGTTGACGGCTTCGATGGCCTCGGCGGGCGGGACGTAGGCGATGATGTGGGGGAGCCAGGGGTAGGAGACGGTGGCGCCGTCGAGGCGGGTGTTGTTGTTGGAGTACGACGCGCCGTTGACGTTGGTGCCGAGGGAGCGCTGGGGGTTGCCGGCGTCGGAGTGGAGCTCGGCGGGCGGGGAGAAGCCGGGGAGAAGCTTGTAGAGATTCTGGAAGTTGCGGCCCTGGTTGCCGGAGAAGGGCAGGTTCATGACCTGGGTTTTGGTGATCTGGTTGTTGACGTCGGCGCGGTCGGTCTGGAGGGCGAGGGAGGAGGCGTTGACGGTGACGCTTTCGCTGACCTGGGCGACGGAGAGGCGGGCGTCGATGCGGCGGATGTTGTTGGCGACGATGGAGACGCCTTCCTGCACGACGGTGGAGAAGGAGGGGGCCGAGACGGTGACCTTGTAGGGTCCGGCCTGGAGGTCGTTGATCTGGAAGACGCCGTCCTCATTGGAAGTGGTCTGGCGGGAGACCCCGGTGGCGGTGTTGACCGCGTCTATTTTGGCATTGGGGATGACGGCGCCGGAGGCGTCGACGACCGTGCCGGTGAGGGAACCATAGAGCACCTGGGCGAACGAGGCGGCCGGGGTGAGGAACAGGGCGACGAACAGCAGCATTGCGAGGCTGAGGGAACAAGACCATTTCTGTCGCATATAGGCCGACATGGTATCGCAAAAGGGCATGAAGGCGTTCTAATGAGCGGTCCGGGTGGTATTCTGAGAAGATAGTTCCCGCCGTGCCTTCCCCCCAAGCAGGACAGGAGTTTCAACGCCTCGTCGAATTGATGGCGCGACTTCGCGCGCCCGATGGATGTCCGTGGGACCGGGAGCAGACGTTCGACTCGATCAAGCGGCACACGCTGGAAGAGACGTACGAGGTGTTGGAAGCGATCGAGGATCGCGACTGGCCGGCGCTGTGCGAGGAGCTGGGCGA
>CAYMTH010000144.1:7357-9648 GCA_964393235.1 uncultured Solibacteraceae bacterium
CAGCTTAAAATGCTTCAGCAGATAAAATGCTTCATAAACCTTCTTTCCCTCGGCGGTGACCCGCAGGTGAAAGAGGTTTCCGTAGGTCGTATCCAGGCGAATGTGCCGGTTTTCTATGCGCAGATGGCGACCGACGAGGGGCTGTTCGCGATTGAGGATTCGCTGCGGGCGATCAACGAGAAGCTGATCCGCCGGCATCCGCACATCTTCGGCGAAGTGAAGGCGGAGACGGCGGAGGCGGTCCTGACGAACTGGGACGCCATCAAGAAGCAGGAGAAGGCGGAGAAGGGAAGCGCGCCGGCGGGGCTTCTGGACGGGATCACGAAGACGCTGCCGGCGGTGCTGGAGGCGAAGGAGATTTCGAGCCGGGCGGCGAAGGCGGGGTTCGATTGGGACGGGCCGGCGCAGGTGGTGGAGAAGCTGCATGAGGAGCTCGACGAGCTGGATCGGGCGGCGGACGCCGATGAGCGGGAGGCCGAGATCGGTGACCTGTTTTTCGTGCTGGTGAACCTGGCGCGGCATTACAAGGTGGACCCGGAGCAGGCGCTGCGGCGGACGAACGCGAAGTTTAAGAAGCGGTTCGGGTATATGGAAGCGCGGCTGGCCGAAGAGGGGCGTGGCGTGGCGGGGACGCCGGTGGAAGAGTTGGAAAGCTACTGGCAGGAAGCGAAACGGAACACATGATCACGGTACGGACGATAACGGAAATCAGCGATCTGCGGGAAGCGGTGCGGCTGCAGAAGGTGATCTGGGGATTTGAGGATCTGGAACTGCTGCCGGTGCGGCTGTTCGTGGTGGCCAACCGCGTGGGCGGGCAGACGATGGCGGCGTTCGACGGGGACAAGATGGTGGGGTTCCTGATCGCGGTGCCGGGGGTGAAGCGGGACGGTTCGCACTATCTGCACAGCAACATGATGGGCGTGCTGGCCGATTACCGGAACCTGGGCGTGGGGCGGCAGTTGAAGCTGGCGCAGCGGGAAGAGGCGTTGAGCCGAGGGATCGAGATGATCGAATGGACGTTCGATCCGCTGGAATTGAAGAATGCGTTTTTCAACATGCAGCGGCTGGGCGCGGTGGTGGAGCGGTACGTGCTGAACCAGTACGGCGTGACGACGAGCCACCTGCACGGCGGGCTGCCGACGGACCGGTGCATCGCGACCTGGTATTTGAACAGTGAACGGGTGGAGCGCGTGGTGGCGGGCGATCCGGCGCCGGCGGTGGAGATCGTGGAGCGGATCGAGGTGCCGAACGAGATCGGGCTGATCCGGCGGGAGAATCCGGCCGAGGCGCGGACGATCCAGGCCTCGATTTCCGAGCGATTCCTGGAGTATTTGCGCCGCGACCTTTATGTGGCGACGGTAGAGCGCGGCGAAACGCACGGCGCGTATCTGTTTGCGAAGAGGAGCTAATGGCTTTCCAGATTGAAGAGATCCGCTTGCGCCAGGTGTCGATGCCCCTGGTGAAGTTTTTCGAGACGAGCTTCGGGCGCACGTATTCGCGCGACATGGTGCTCGTCGAGGTCGTCTCCGGCGGCGTGACCGGCTGGGGCGAGGTGACCGCGGGGGAGAACCCGTTCTACAACGAAGAGTGGACGGAGTCCGCCTGGCAGATCATCAAGCACTACGTGGCGCCGCAGGTGCTGAAAAAGGACCTCGATTCGGCCGCGGGCGTGGCGCCGTTGACGAAGCACATCCGCGGGCACCGCATGGCGCGGGGCGGCGTGGAAGTGGCGGTGTGGGATCTGGAAGCCAAGAAGCAGGGCGTGCCGCTATGGAAACTGATCGGCGGCGGGGCGCGGCCGGAGATTCCGAGCGGCGTGTCGCTGGGCATTCAGGACACGGTGGACGATCTGCTGCGCGTGATCGAGAAGGAACTGGCCGACGGCTACCAGCGCATCAAGATGAAGATCAAACCCGGGCGCGACGTGGAGGACATCCGCGAGGTGCGGCGGCATTTTCCGGGTATCAAGCTGATGGCCGACGCCAACTCGGCGTACACGCTGAACGACGTGGACCGGCTGCGGGCGCTGGATGAGTTCTACCTGATGATGATCGAGCAGCCGCTGGCGCACGACGACATCATCGACCACGCCGTGCTGCAGGCGCAGTTGCAGACGCCGATCTGCCTGGACGAATGCATCCGGTCGGCCCACCACGCCGAGCAGGCGATCCGGCTGCGGGCGGGGCAGATCATCAACATCAAGCTGGGGCGCGTGGGCGGGTTCGCCGAAGCCAAGCGGGTGCACGACGTATGCCGCGCGGCGAACATCCCCGTGTGGTGCGGCGGCATGC